>NZ_DAORSQ010000077.1:0-13102 GCF_035443605.1 Actinotalea sp.
CGCACGCTGTCCGGGGGCGAGCAGAAGCGGCTCGTGCTCGAGGCGCTGCTGCGCGGCCCCGACGAGGTGCTGCTGCTCGACGAGCCCGACAACTACCTCGACGTGCCCACCAAGCGGTGGCTCGAGGACCAGCTGGCGGCCTCGCCCAAGACGGTGCTCTACGTGAGCCACGACCGCGAGCTGCTGTCGCGCACGGCCACCCGTGTGGCGAGCCTCGAGCCGACGGCGGCCGGCTCCGTGCTGTGGGTGCACCCGGGCGGGTTCGCGAGCTTCGGCCAGGCGCGCGACGACCGGCGCTCGCGGCTGGAGGAGCTCACCCGGCGGTGGGAGGAGGAGCGCGCCAAGCTGCGAGAGCTGGTCCTGACGCTCAAGACCAAGTCGGCGTTCAACGACGGCCTCGCCTCGCGCTACCAGGCGGCCCAGACGCGCCTGCGCAAGTTCGAGGAGGCCGGCCCGCCGCCGGAGATGGCCCGCGAGCAGGACGTCCGGGTGCGCCTCGTCGGCGGCCGCACGGCCAAGCGCGCCGTCGTCGCCGAGCGCCTCGAGCTCACCGGGCTCATGGCGCCGTTCGACCTCGAGGTCTGGTTCGGCGAGCGGGTGGCGGTGCTGGGCTCCAACGGCTCGGGCAAGTCGCACTTCCTGCGGCTGCTCGCCGCCGGGGGCAGCGACCCGGACCGCGAGCACGCGCCGGTCCTCGAGGACGGCTCGCACCCCGTCCCGCCCGTGCGCCACACCGGCAAGGTCGCGCTCGGCTCGCGCGTGCGGCCCGGCTGGTTCGCTCAGAACGACACCCATCCCGAGCTCGCCGACCGCACGCTGCTGCAGATCCTGCACCGCGGCGAGGGCAGCCGCGACGGGATGGGCCGCGAGCAGGCGAGCAAGGCGCTCGACCGGTACGAGCTCGTCGCGGCGGCGGAGCAGACCTACGGCACGCTGTCCGGCGGCCAGCAGGCGCGCATGCAGATCCTGCTGCTCGAGCTGGGCGGGGCCACCCTCCTGCTGCTCGACGAGCCGACGGACAACCTCGACCTGCACTCGGCCGAGGCCCTCGAGCGCGGGCTGGCCGCCTTCGAGGGCACCGTGATGGCCGTGACCCACGACCGGTGGTTCGCGCGCGGGTTCGACCGGTTCCTGCTCTTCGGCTCCGACGGCGCCGTCGTGGAGACCCCGGGGCCCGTGTGGGACGTGGCGCGGGTGGAGCGCGCGCGCTGAGACCCGCCCGGGCCGCGTGCGCCGCGGCTCACAGGAGCAGCGAGAGCGCTATCGCCGCCATGACGACGGCGACGAGGAGGTCGAGCACCTGCCAGGCGCGCGGCCGGGCGAAGAGCGGGGCCAGGCGCCGCGCGCCGAAGCCGAGCGCGGTGAACCAGACCACGCTCGCCGCGACGGCACCGGCGCCGAACAGCCAGCGACCCTCGTCGCCGTACTGGCTGGACAGACCGCCGAGCAGCACGACCGTGTCGAGGTACACGTGCGGGTTGAGGAAGGTCAGGCCCAGGGTCGTGAGCACCACCGGACCGAGCCGGGCCGGCGCCCGATCGGCCGGGTCGAGGTGCTCGGGCCGGCGCGCCCGGCGCAGGGCGCCGACGGCCAGGACGAGCAGGAAGGTCGCGCCGGCCCAGCGCACCACGTCGAGCGCGACGGGCGAGCCGCCCACGAGGGCACCGAGGCCGGCGACGCCGGCGGCGATGAGCAGCGCGTCGGCGAGGGCGCAGACGGCGACGACGGCCGCGACGTGCTCGCGTCGGATGCCCTGGCGCAGCACGAACGCGTTCTGCGCCCCGATCGCGACGATGAGCGAGAGCCCTGCGCCGAAGCCGGCCAGGGCGGTCAGGGCGGGTGCCGTGGTCAGTACCGTCACGGCGGTCGCTGCCATCGGTGCGGTCGGGGTCACGGCTCGAGGCTAGGGACCCGCATCGCTGAAGGCCAGTTCATGATTTTCACCAACCATGAAATACTCTTCATCATGGAGCTCGACCGTGCCCAGCTCGCCGCGCTCGCGGCCGTCGTCGACGCCGGCTCGTTCGAGGCCGCCGCCCAGCGGCTGCACCTGACGCCGTCCGCGGTGAGCCAGCGGATCAAGGCGCTCGAGCAGCGCACCGGCCAGGTGGTGGTGCGGCGCGCGCGGCCGTGCCGGGCCACCGGCGCCGGCGAGGTGCTGGTCCGGCTCGCGGGGCAGCTCGCCCTGCTCGAGCGCGAGGCCGGGGCGCTGCTGCGCGGCCCGGGCGACGGCGGCCCGGTGACGGTGACCGTCGCGGTCAACGCCGACTCGCTGGACTCGTGGTTCGCCGCGGCGCTGACGGGTCTGCCCGCCGGCGTGCTGGTGGACCTGCGCCGGGCCGACCAGGACCGCTCGGCCGACCTGTTGCGCGACGGCACCGCGATGGCGGCCGTCACGGCGGACGGGCGCGCCGTCCAGGGCTGCCGGGTGCGCCCGCTCGGCGCGATGCGCTACCTCGCCGTCGCGGCGCCGTCTGCCCGGTGGTTCGCCGACGGGGTGGACGGCGCGACCCTCGCCGCGGCGCCCCAGGTGGCGTTCGACCGGCACGACGCGCTGCAGGCGACCTTCGCGCGGGCGCTCGGTGCGCGCGGCCCGGCACCGGTCCACCACGTCCCGTCCCAGGAGGCGTTCGTCGCCGTCGTGCGCGCCGGCCTGGGCTGGGGGATGGTGCCGTCGACGGCGGCGCAGGGGCTGCTCGACGCGGGGGAGCTCGCCGAGGTGCTGCCCGGCCGGCACCTCGACGTGCCGCTGTTCTGGCAGCACTGGAAGGTCGAGGCGCCCACCCTGCTGGACCTCACGGCGCGGGTCGTCGCAGCGGCCGGCGCGGCGCTCCAGCCGGCGCACGTCCGGGGGTCCGTCGCGGGGGTCGTCGCGGGTGTCGGGACGGGGTCTGCGGTGGGCTGAGCGAGGGCCGCAGCACCGCGTTTTGACCCTCCCGCCGCCGGGCAGGTACTCTGGGATGTCGTTGTGCGTCCCCGTCGTGCCCTCACGAGCCGCGTCAGACGCCGACGCCCGACCTCATCGGGGCCCATCGGAGCTCGCAAGAGCGCCGCCCGGGCACCGATGCACCTCATTCAGCGATACGAGACGAAGGCTACGACCGTGCGCACGTACACCCCGAAGCCCGGCGACGTCGAGCGGACCTGGCACGTCATCGACGCGACCGACGTCGTGCTCGGTCGCCTGGCCACCCAGATCGCCATCCTGCTGCGCGGCAAGCACAAGGCCACGTTCGCCCCGCACGTCGACGGAGGTGACTTCGTCATCGTCATCAACGCCGACAAGGTCGCCCTGACCGGCAACAAGCGTGAGCAGAAGATGGCCTACCGCCACTCCGGCTACCCGGGCGGCCTGCGCGCCGTCCCGTACTCGGAGCTGCTCGCCAAGCGGCCCGACCGCGCCGTGGAGAAGGCCGTCCGCGGCATGCTCCCCAAGAGCTCGCTCGCCCGCACGCAGCTGAGCAAGCTCAAGGTGTACTCGGGCTCCGAGCACCCGCACTCGGCCCAGCAGCCGAAGCCCTTCGAGATCACCCAGGTCGCCCAGTAGGCCCCGGCCTGCTGGCAGACACCCCATACGGACGCGAGGACACACACGTGGCTGAGACCACCGTCGACGTCGAGGACGAGACGCCCACGAGCTACACCTCCGAGACCGCTGCCCCCACGGGTCGCGGCCAGAGCCTGACCGCCCCCGCCAACGCGCTGGGCCGGCGCAAGGAGGCGGTCGCCCGCGTGCGCCTCGTGCCCGGCACCGGCCAGTGGAAGGTCAACGGCCGCACCCTGGAGGACTACTTCCCCAACAAGGTGCACCAGCAGCTGGTCAACTCCCCGTTCGCCCTGGTGGACGTCGAGGGTCGCTTCGACGTCGTCGCCCGGATCAACGGTGGCGGGGTCTCCGGCCAGGCCGGCGCGCTCCGCCTGGGCATCGCCCGTGCGCTCAACGAGATCGACGCCGAGCACAACCGCCCGGCACTGAAGAAGGCCGGCTTCCTCACCCGCGACGCCCGCGTCGTCGAGCGCAAGAAGGCCGGTCTGAAGAAGGCGCGCAAGGCCCCGCAGTACTCCAAGCGCTGACATCCGTCCGTCCGACGGCCCCGATGGTCTCCATCGGGGCCGTCGGCCGTCTCGGGCCAAGGCGCCACGCGCCGCGACGGGATGTGGCACTGTCGTGCCACGACGAGGAGGTCTGATGGGCCGGTTGTTCGGAACTGACGGGGTGCGCGGTCTCGCGAACCGGGACGTCACGGCGGAGCTCGCCCTCGACCTGTCGGTCGCCGCGGCGCACGTGCTCGGGGCCTCTGGCGCGTTCGAGGGCCACCGGCCGCGCGCCGTCGTCGGCCGCGACCCCCGCGCGTCGGGGGAGTTCCTCTCCGCGGCCGTGGCGGCGGGCCTGGCCAGCGCGGGGGTGGACGTGCTGGACGTCGGCGTGCTGCCGACGCCCGGAGTGGCGCACCTCACGGGCGCGCTGGGCGTCGACCTGGGCGTCATGCTCTCCGCCTCGCACAACCCGATGCCCGACAACGGGATCAAGTTCTTCACGCGCGGCGGTCACAAGCTGCCCGACGACGTCGAGGACGCCATCGAGCAGCGGATGGGCGAGCCGTGGGACCGGCCGACCGGGGCCGAGGTCGGCCGGATCACCCAGGACACGGCTCGCGGCGCCGCGGCCTACGTCGAGCACCTCGTCGCGAGCCTGCCGGGCAACGGCACCGCCGGCACCCTGCAGGGGCTGCGGATCGCCGTGGACTGCGCCAACGGGGCCGCCAGCACCGTCGGTCCGGCTGCGCTGCGCGCGGCGGGCGCCGACGTCGTGGTCATCAACGCCTCGCCGGACGGCCGCAACATCAACGAGAAGTGCGGCTCCACGCACCCCGAGCAGCTCCAGGCCGCCGTCGTGGCCGCCGGTGCCGACCTGGGCGCCGCGTTCGACGGCGACGCCGACCGCTGCCTCGCCGTGGACGCGCAGGGCACGCTCGTGGACGGCGACCAGATCATGGGCATCCTCGCCGTGGCCCTGCGCGAGCGTGGCGAGCTAGCGTCCGACACCCTCGTCACCACGGTGATGAGCAACCTCGGCCTCCAGCTCGCGATGGCGGACGCCGGCATCCGGACCGTGCAGACGGGCGTCGGGGACCGCTACGTGCTCGAGGCGATGCGCGCCGGCGGCTACACGCTCGGCGGCGAGCAGTCCGGCCACCTCATCCTCTCCCGGCACGCCACCACGGGTGACGGCACCCTCACGGCGATCCAGCTCGCGGCGCGCGTCGCGGCCACCGGTCGTTCGCTGGCCGACCTCGCCGCCGCGGTCCGGCGCCTGCCGCAGGTGCTCGTCAACGTCTCCGGCGTGGACCGCACGCGTGCGGCCACGGACGAGGGCGTGCTCGCGGCCGTCGCCGAGGCCGAGGCCGGCCTGGGGCGCACCGGACGGGTGCTCCTGCGACCCTCGGGCACCGAGCCGCTGGTGCGGGTCATGGTGGAGGCGGCCGAGCAGGCCGAGGCCGACCGCGTCGCGCACCGGCTGGCCGACGTCGTGCGGCAGCGCCTGGCCCTGTGACGTGACCGGCACCCCGCTGCGGCCGTCCCTGCGGGAGCAGGTCGAGCTGCTGCTCGCCGGCCCGCGACCGCTGGCGATCCTCCAGGCCGGGCACCCCGTGCTGCGCACCCCGGCGGCGCCCTACGACGGCGAGCTGGCCGGCGGGCAGCTCGCGGCGCTCGTCGAGGCGATGCGCCTGACGATGCACGCGGCGCCAGGGGTGGGCCTGGCCGCACCGCAGATCGGGCTCGGCGTCGCCATCGCCGTGCTGGAGGACCCGTGGGTGCTCGACGACGAGGCCGCGCTCGCCCGTGAGCGTGCCTCGGTCCCGTTCCGGGTGATCGTCAACCCGCGGTACGAGCCGGTGGGCACGGAGCGGGTCGCGTTCTACGAGGGGTGCCTCTCGGTGCCCGGCTGGCAGGCCGTGACGGCTCGGTGGCGCTCCGTGCGGCTCACGGGGACGGACGAGCTCGGCCGGGCCGTGGACGAGGTCCTCACCGGCTGGCCGGCGCGGATCGTGCAGCACGAGACCGACCACCTCGCCGGGCGCCTGTACGTCGACGTCGCGCAGATGCGCTCGCTCGTCGCGCCGGGGGAGGCCCTGCGCTGGTCGCGTGACGCCACGCCCGAAGCGGCGGCCGCCGCGCTGGGCTTCCCGCTGCCGTAGCCCGTCCACCCGCCGGTCCCCCTCCCGGCGGAGCGCGACCGCGTCGGGGTCCGCCGTCCGGGGGACGCCCCACGTCCGGGCATCGGCGAGGATGGTCCGGTCGGGGTCGCATGGGGGTGATCCCCGATGTGCCGGGGTGGTCCGGCCGCCCTAGCGTTGACCCGTCGGCCGAGCGGCCGTGCGACCGAGCAGATCTGAGGACACGTGGTCGAGGAGTGGGTCGTCGCGCTGGCGGGGTCGCCGTGGGTGTTCGTCGCGCTCTACGTCTTCGCGACCATCGACGGGTTCTTCCCGCCCATCCCCAGCGAGTCGGTCATCATCGCGCTGGCGTCCCTCGCGGTGTCCACGGGCGAGCCCAACTTCTACGTCCTCGGCGCGGTCGCGGCGGCCGGTGCCTTCACCGGCGACCAGATCGCGTACTCGATCGGGCGCAGGCTCACCGTCCGAGACCTGCGGATCATGCGCGGGGCCCGCCAGCAGCGCGCGCTGGGCTGGGCCGAGCGCGCACTGGCCGAGCGCGGCGCGGCGTTCATCATCGCCGCGCGCTACATCCCCGTGGGGCGCGTGGCGGTCAACATGACCGCCGGGGCCGTGCGGTTCCACCGGCCGCGGTTCACCCTGCTCGCCGTCATCGCGGCCATCACGTGGTCGATCTACTCCGTGATGCTGGGCATCGGCGCGGGCATCTGGCTCGGCGAGCACCCGCTCCTGGCCGTCGGGGTGGGGGTGGCCGGCGGCCTGCTGCTCGGGATGATCATCGACCCGGTGCTCAGCTGGGTGGCCGAGCGCCGCTTCGGCGGCAGGGACACGGCCGCTGCGCCCGCTGCGCCCTCGCTACCGGAGAACCCCGTCGACCCGGCGGCCTCGCCCAGCACCCCGGCCTGAGGTCGCGCGACGGTCGTCGGCCGGGGGCGGGGTCCTACAGCTTGCGCAGCCGCACGCGCTCGACGGCGTGGTCGGGGCCCTTGCGCAGCACGAGCGTCGCCCTGCCCCGGGTGGGTGCGATGTTCTGCACGAGGTTGGGTGCGTTGATGGTGTCCCAGATGTGCTCGGCACGGGCGCGTGCCGCGTCGTCGTCGAGCCCTGCGTACCGGTGGAAGAAGGAGTCGGGCCGGGCGAAGGCCGTCGTGCGGAACTCGAGGAACCGGTCGACGTACCACTGGCGCACGTCCCGGTTGCGGGCGTCGACGTAGATCGAGAAGTCGAAGAAGTCGCTCACGGCCAGGCTGGACCCGCCGACGGTGGTCGCGCGCGCCGGCTGCAGCACGTTGAGCCCCTCGACGATGAGCACGTCGGGGCGGCGCACGACGACGGCCTCACCGGGCACGATGTCGTAGGACAGGTGCGAGTAGACGGGCGCCCTGACCTCGCGGCGGCCCGCCTTGATCGCGGCGAGGAAGCGCAGCAGGGCGCGGCGGTCGTAGGACTCGGGGAACCCCTTGCGCTCCATGAGCCCGCGGCGCTCGAGCTCGGCGTTGGGGTGCAGGAACCCGTCCGTGGTGATGAGCTCGACGTGCGGGGTCTCCGGCCAGCGTGCCATGAGCTCGCGCAGCACGCGGGCGGTCGTCGACTTGCCCACCGCGACCGAGCCGGCGATGCCGATGACGTAGGGCGTGCGCTCGGCCGCCTCGCCGAGGAACGTCGAGGACGCGGCGTGCAGCCCGCGTGTGGCCGAGACGTAGAGGTTGAGCAGGCGCGAGAGCGGGCGGTAGACGGCGTCCACCTCGGCCAGGTCGATGGGGTCGCCCAGACCGCGCAGGCGCTCGACGTCGTGGTCGGTGAGCGGCAGCGGCGTCGACGCCGAGAGCCGGCTCCAGGCCTGACGGTCGAGGTCGACGTAGGGCGTCGACGGCGCTGTCTCGTGCGGTGCCACGGTGTGCAGTCTGCCGGATCGGCGGGGGTGGCGGAGCCACGTCGGCCCGGCGGGCGGCGGGCGGCGCCGGTCTACACTCGCCCCCATGTGCGGAATCGTCGGGTACGTCGGAGGTCAGCAGCCGGGCGGTCGCCCGCTCGAGGTCGTACTGGGGGGTCTGGCCCGGCTCGAGTACCGCGGCTACGACTCGGCCGGCGTCGCCCTCGTGACCCCCCACGGCCTGGCGACGGCCAAGAAGGCCGGCAAGCTGGTGAACCTCACCGACGAGGTCGCCGCGCACCCGATGGCGCCCTCGACCGCCGGCATCGGGCACACCCGTTGGGCGACCCACGGTGCGCCCAACGACGTCAACGCCCACCCGCACCTGTCGGCGGACGGGCGCCTCGCCGTCATCCACAACGGGATCGTGGAGAACTTCGCGACGCTGCGGGCCGGGCTCGCGGCCGCCGGGGTGACCATGCTCAGCGAGACGGACACCGAGGTGGTCGCCCACCTGCTCGGGGCCGCCTACGACGACTGCGGCAACCTCACCGAGGCGATGCGGACCGTCGCGCGGCGCCTGCACGGCACGTTCACCCTGCTGGCCGTGCACGCGGACGCGCCGGACACCGTCGTCGGCACGCGGCACGACTCGCCGCTGGTGGTCGGGCTCGGGGTGGGGGAGAACTTCCTCGGCTCGGACGTCGCGGCCTTCATCGCGCACACCCGTGAGGCGATGGAGCTCGGCCAGGACCAGGTCGTGACGATCACGCCGGGCAGCGTCGACGTGGTCGACTTCGACGGGAACGTCGTCACGCCGCGCACCTTCACCGTCGACTGGGACGCCGCCGCCGCGGAGAAGGGCGGCTACGCGTCCTTCATGGACAAGGAGATCCACGACCAGCCGCACGCCGTTGCCGACACGCTGCTGGGTCGGACCGACCCGTCGGGGCGCCTCATCCTCGACGAGGTGCGCGTGGACGAGGCCGTGCTGCGGCAGATCGACAAGATCATCGTCATCGCGTGCGGCACGGCCGCGTACGCGGGTCAGGTCGCCAAGTACGCGATCGAGCACTGGTGCCGGATCCCGGTGGAGGTCGAGCTCGCCCACGAGTTCCGCTACCGCGACCCGGTGGTCAACTCCAAGACCCTCGTCGTGGCCGTCAGCCAGTCCGGCGAGACGATGGACACGCTCATGGCCGTGCGGCACGCGCGCGAGCAGGGCGCCACGGTGCTGGCGATCGTCAACACGCACGGCTCGACCATCCCGCGCGAGTCCGACGCCGTGCTCTACACGCACGCCGGCCCCGAGGTCGCGGTGGCGTCCACCAAGGCCTTCCTGGCCCAGATCACCGCGGCGTACCTGCTGGGCCTGTACCTGGCCCAGCTGCGCGGCACCAAGTTCCCCGACGAGATCGCCGAGATCCTGGAGGACCTGCGCGAGATCCCGGACAAGGTCCAGGCCGTCATCGACGGCGCCGAGCACGTGCGGCAGGTCGCCCGCTCCATGGTCGACGTCACCTCGGTGCTCTTCCTCGGCCGCCACGTCGGCTTCCCGGTGGCGATGGAGGGCGCGCTCAAGCTCAAGGAGCTCGCCTACATCCACGCCGAGGGCTTCGCCGCCGGTGAGCTCAAGCACGGGCCGATCGCGCTCATCGAGGAGGGGCAGGCCGCCTTCGTCATCGTCCCGTCACCGCGTGGCCGCGACTCGCTGCACTCCAAGGTGATCTCCAACATCCAGGAGATCCGGGCCCGCGGGGCGCGGACCCTCGTCATCGCGGAGGAGGGCGACACGGACGTGCTGCCCTTCGCCGACGAGGTCTTCTTCGTCCCGCAGACCCCGGTGCTGCTGGCGCCGCTCGTCTCGGTGGTGCCGCTGCAGATCTTCGCGATGGAGCTCGCCACGGCCAAGGGGCTCGACGTCGACCAGCCGCGCAACCTGGCCAAGTCCGTCACGGTCGAGTAGGGCCGCCGCGTGATGGTGGCGTGCGGTGGTCTGTGACGGCGGGGTGACCCCGTGATCGTCGGGGTGGGGATCGACGTCGTCGACGTCGCACGGTTCATGGCGACCCTGGAGCGCGCGCCCGGCCTGCGCGAGAAGCTCTTCACGCCCGCGGAGCGCGACCTGCCCGCCTCCTCGCTCGCGGCACGGTTCGCCGCCAAGGAGGCCATCGCCAAGGCGCTCGGCGCCCCCGGGACGATGAGCTGGCAGGACGCGACCGTCCACCGCGTCGTCGGCGGGCCGCCCGAGGTCGAGATCAGCGGGACGGTCGCGGCGCGCGCCGCCGAGCTGGGCGTCGCACGGCTGCACCTGTCGATCTCGCACGACGCGGGGATCGCCTCGGCGATGGTGGTCGCGGAGCGGGACTGAGGGAGGGCTGCTCAGCCGCGCAGGGCCGGGATGACCTCGCGCTCGAAGAGCTCGATGCCGGAGCGGTCGTAGGCGGCCTCGGCGAAGTACGTGATCGCGTAGGTCATGCCGATCGCCTCGAGCGCACGCAGGCGCTCGACGATCTGCTCGGGCGTGCCGACGAGCGGCCCGGTGCGGAAGTCCTCGACCGTGCTGTCCACCTTCTCCGGCACGACGGGCCGGTAGTGAGCGTCGATCCAGGCGAGGCGCGCGTCGACCTCGGCCTGGTCGCGGCCGATGACGACGTTGTAGTTGGCCGAGCGCGTGATCTCGCCGAAGTCGCGGCCCAGGTCACGGCAGTGCCCCTCGAGCACCGACGACTTGTGCGCGAACCCCTCGAGCGTCCCGACGAAGTTGGTGTAGTGCGCCGAGCGGGCCGCGATCCGCAGCGTCTTGCGCTCGCCGCCGCCGGCGATCCAGAACGGGATGCCGCCAGCCTGCAGCGGCCGCGGGTGCACCCTGGCGCCGTCGACCTGGTAGAACCTGCCGTCCAGCGTGGCCTCGCCGGTGCGCCAGGCCTGCTCCATGATCTGCACGCCCTCGTCGAGGGCTGCGATCCGGTCCCCTGCCCCCGGGAAGCCGTACCCGTAGGCGCGCCACTCGTGCTCGTACCAGCCGGCCCCGATGCCCATCTCGACCCGGCCGCCGGAGATGACGTCGACCGTCGCCGCGACCTTCGCGAGGTAGGCGGGGTTGCGGTAGGCCATGCACGTGCACATCTGCCCCAGACGCACGCGCGAGGTGCTCGCGGCGAAGGCGGCCATGAGGGTCCACGCCTCGTGGGTGGCCTCGGTGGTGGGCGCCGGGACGGTGTGGAAGTGGTCGTAGACCCAGATCGACTCCCAGTCGCCGGCGTCGGCGTGCCGGGCGAGGCCGTTCATGGCGGCCCACTGGTCCGCGGGGTCGATGCCGACGAGGTCGAGCCGCCAGCCCTGGGGGATGAAGAGTCCGAAGCGCATGGACCCAACCTACGCGCCCTCGTCGCCGACTTCTGGAACGGATCAGGGCCCCGGGGTCGCGGATCGGTTCCAGGACCGCAGGGGCGGGTGCGGGGGAGCGGGGGTCAGTCCCCGGCCGGGTCGTACGCGAGGTTCGGGGCGAGCCAGTGCTCGGCCGTGGCCAGGTCCCAGCCCTTGCGCGCGGCGTAGTCGACCACCTGGTCGCGGCCGATCCGGCCCAGCGCGAAGTACCGCGCGTCGGGGTGGGCGAGGTAGAGGCCCGCGACCGCGGACGGCGGGGTCATCGCGTACGACTCGGTGAGCCCCAGACCCACCTCGCCCGCGTCGAGCAGCGCGAAGAGCGTGCCCTTCTCCGTGTGGTCGGGCTGCGCCGGGTAGCCCGCCGCGGGGCGGATCCCCTGGTAGCGCTCCTTGACGAGGTCGTGGACGTCGAGCGCCTCGTCGGGCGCGTAGCCCCAGATCTCGGTCCGCACCAGCCGGTGCAGCCACTCGGCGAAGGCCTCCGCGAGGCGGTCGGCGAGGGCCTTGACGAGGATCGCCGTGTAGTCGTCCCCGGCCAGCTCGTGCGTCGCCGCGAGCGCCTCGGCGCCGTGGATGGCGACGGCGAAACCGCCGAGGTGGTCCCCCGCCGGGGCGAGGTGGTCGGCGAGCGCCGTGAGGTCCCCGGCGCGCTCGCGCTGCTGGCGCAGCGTGTGCAGCACGGCGAGGGGCTGCGCCGGGCCCACGGGCGGCGCGACCGCGTGCACCTCGATGTCGTCGCCGACGCGGCGCGCGGGCCACACGGCGCACACCCCGCGCGCGGTGAGCAGACCCTCGTCGATCACCTGGGCGAGCAGGGCCTGGGCGTCGGCGAAGAGCATCCGGGCCTGCTCGCCCTGGCGCGGGTCGGCCAGGATCGCCGGGTAGGTGCCGCGCAGCTCCCAGCTGGTGAACAGGGGGGTCCAGTCGATGACCTCGGCGAGCTCGGCGATCGACGGCGTGACGATGTGCCGGCCGGGCCGCAGCGGAGCCGGCACGGTGGGCGGGGCCAGCCGGGTGGCGCGCGCGCGGGCGTCGTCCAGCGGGACGAGCACGTGGTCCCGGTCGCGGTGCCGGGCGCGCAGGGCGGCGTAGTCGGCCTCGACCCGGGCGGCGATCTCCGCCGGCCGGGCGAGCAGGTCCGCGACGACGCCGACGGCGCGGCTCGCGTCCACGACGTGCACGACCGTGTGCGCGTACGCCGGGTCGATCTTCACGGCGGTGTGCGCGCGGCTGGTCGTCGCGCCGCCGACGATGAGCGGCGTGGTCAACCCGCGGCGCGTCATCTCGGTGGCCAGGGCCACCATCTCGTGCAGCGACGGCGTGATGAGGCCCGAGACGCCGATGACGTCGGCGTCGAGCTCCTCCGCCGCCGCGAGGATCTTCTCCGCCGGGACCATGACCCCCAGGTCGTGGACGACGTAGCCGTTGCAGCCCAGCACCACGCCGACGATGTTCTTGCCGATGTCGTGGACGTCACCCTTGACCGTCGCCATGACCACGGTGCCCTTGCCGCGGGCCCCGACCAGGCCGGCGGCCTCGGCCGCGGCCTTCTCGGCCTCGAGGTACGGCGTCAGGTGCGCCACGGCGGCCTTCATGACGCGCGCGGACTTGACCACCTGGGGCAGGAACATCTTGCCCGCGCCGAACAGGTCGCCGACCA
>NZ_DAORSQ010000078.1:0-13094 GCF_035443605.1 Actinotalea sp.
GCGGCACGGAACGCTCGCACAACGCCCGCATCGCCCGTTCCCGCTGGTCGTCTCCGTCGCCGCCGAGCTCGCGGATGTCCGCCGCGCGGAGCCGGTGCGACAGGCACCAGCACGCCACCTGTCGGCGGTTGGGGTTGACGATGTCGGCGAAGTCGTCGAACCGGTCGGGCGTCAGCGGGTTGGTCTGCCAGGTCGCGGTGTCCATGGGTCCAGCGAACCACCGACCCCTGACGGAGCCGTTCCTGAGATTGCTCACATTCGTTCCAGAATCGCCCACATGGGCGCCGCGCGCGTGCCTAGCGAGGAATCCGTGCCGCAGGGGACATGCGGCACGTCCGGGGTTTGCACACCGCTGGTGTGCTCAGGGAGGGGAAAATCGATGTCTGACATGCGTTTTCAGTTGAATGCCGCGGCGGGGCAGCCGCAGGCCGTCACCTCGCCGGTGAGTCGGCGAACCGTTGCCAAGGGGCTGGCGTGGAGCGTGCCGACCATCGCCATGGTCACGGCCGCGCCGGCCATGGCCACCTCGGGGCCCGAGCGACGTTCCGGTTCATCAGTGCGTGCAAGAGCCCCGGCAACTCGTGCTCGGTCTTCCCCAAGGGGTACGACTTCCGGTTCGAGGTGTGCAACCCGAGCACCCGGCACTCCGCCGGACTGCGCCTGCACGGCCACCCCCGTCTGACCCGACCAGGTCAGCTGCGCTCAGGGGCGGGGGCGGCGCACCGTGATGTCTGTGCGCAGCCCGGACTCCGCCTCCCCGCGACCGACCAGTACCCGCCGTCCCGTCCACGACGCCCACGTTCCGTCACCGCGGCGGGAGATGACCGGCACTCTCTGCACCCGGACGCCGTCGCGGGGCACCTCGGCGGAGTCCACCCAGCGGTGCTCGTCGCCGCTGAGCACCGTTCCCGCGGGGGCGACGTCCACCCGGGAGTCGCCCGAGTACCGCGCGACTCGGCCACGCACCAGGGTGACCGCCCCGTCGGCGCGGCCCGGGATCGGCCCGACTCGGGGCAGGAACGGCGTCCAGGTCTGCGGGACCTCGGTCATCAGGCCGTAGGCGAGCACCTCTTCGCCCTCGACGGATGCAGCAGACACGCGCCTTGCTGGCGGGGCGGACCGCGGCACGACGGGGTCTCCGCCGGCGCCGGGCACGAGGTGCTCGATCGCCCAGACGAGGTTGGCCGACTCGTCGCGCAGGAAGCCGACGTCCTCGATCGGCGCGCCCTGCAGCACCCCCGAGGATGCCGGGGGCACGACGAGCCCTGGCAAGGCCTCCGAACCCGCGCCCGCGCCAGCATCTCCACCAGCGCCCGTCACGGCATACATCCGCCACCGGGCCGTGTCAGCGCCGTCGGTGTCGACGGTCCACGTCGTGCCGAAGGTGTCGGTGTACTCCACGGCATCCACCGTCACGACCACCCCTGCCGGCACGTCGACCGGGACGACGAGCCAGTCCCCGCCGTGCACGAGGGCGCACTCGACGACCAGCAGGCGAGCGAGCTCGTGCGGGTCGGCCCACACCGACCCGAGGTCGACCCGGGCGTCCTCGAGCTCCCAGAAACGGGCGGCCGGCATGCCCGGGAACGACAGGCCCGTCGCGAGCATCGTGCGGTCGATCACCCGCGACACCGCCTGCGACGGGGGAGGATCGCCGACACCGCCCTCCCCGTCGACCGACCCCGGCTCGACGTCGAAGCTCGACCACGACACCTCGCCACCCCCGTGGCCCGGCGCTCGTAGCACCCGGGTGGGCGTGGCGACGGCGAACTCGTGCTCGAGCCGGGACCCCACCCAGCACCCCTCGTCGCCGCGATCTGGCAACACCTCCGCCCGCACCCACGACACCCAGTGGGCCAGGGCCCGCTCGGCCGACGCGCGACGTGCAGGTCCCGTGCGCAACGCGGTGCGCCACCACGATGGCCGCGCCCCGCCCTCGAACGTGGCGAGCACCGCGTGCGCGTCGATGGCCGTGTCCAGCAGCGCGTCGGCGACCGGGCTCCACGAGTCGGCGAGGTGGGCGGTGCGGATGCCGGCGCCCTCACCACCGCCGGCGCCCTCACCACCGCCGGCCTCCTCACCACCGACCACCACGGCGAACCGTTCCCGCAGCGCCGCCGCCGCACGGACCTCCCCGAGGTCCTCGAGCGTCTCGAGCAGGGCCCACCCGGCCAGCGCCAGCTCACGCGCCCCGGGCCGCGCCGCATCACCGACCTCGGCGTCGACGAGCCACTCGAGCGGAGTTCCGGCGGGCAGGTCCCGCCACGCGGCCCCACCGTCGCGCGGCCCGGCCCGCCACGCGACGATCGGCTCGGCCGTGGCCCGCACCCGCACGGTGAGCGGCGTGCCGGTGTCCTCACCCGCGAGCTCGCCGAGCTGCCACTGCCGCCCGAGCAGCCAGAGTGGGTCCCACAGCTGCGCCGTCAGCCCGACCGCGGGGTCGCCCGACACCGACTGCGGCTCCAGCCGGGTCGAGAACGGCGTCAACGGCAGCGAGCCGAGCATCAGCTCACGGGCGCGGAACAGGTCTGCCACGTCTCCTCCTCTACCCGTCGAACCTGACGAAACGCGGCGTCGTCGAGACGTCGGCGAGCTCGGACAACAGCCGGGGGTCGAGCACTCGCTCCCCGTGCAGCGACCAGTGCGACACTGTCGCCGCGGGCAGGAGCGAGCCGGCCAGCGGCAACCGCTCGAGGGTGACCAGGCGTTGGCGCGCCAGCGCCCGGGTCTCGTCGACGATCGCGAGCACGCGCTCCTGGCTCCACGGCATCCGGTCGGGGGTGACGGCGAGCAGCAGCACCTGGGGGGCGCGCGCGTCGGGCCCGTTGGCGTGCACCGCCAACCCGGTGGTCGCGACCTCCTCGGGCGGGGCATCCTCGGCGCCGGTCGCCGACGTCGTGTCGTCGGGAACCTCCCGCCGCCTCGGCAGCGTCTCGTGCCACGCGTCGACGACGAGCCCGCTGTAGCCGCCGAGCGGATGCACCCCGGGTGCGGACTCGACGACGAGGGAGGTGTGGGCACTGGCCGGTGCCACGGCATCCGGGAGGTGTTCCCCGAGCCAGGCCGACCGGTCGAGCGTCACCGCACGCAGCGGCGCCCGGCGCCGCGCCGCGGCCCGCAGCATCGCGACCTCCGTGTACCCCTGAACCCCCGAACGCACCCTGGCGTGCCGGGCCAACCACGGCCGGATGCCGTGTTGCTGGCTCGCGTCGTCGGCCTCCCACGCGGTGGTGAGGGGCTCTGGGGTCGGGGCCGGATCGAGGGGGAGCGGCACGGGGAGCTCGGAGCCGGTGAGCAGCCCCGCCGCGGTGACGACGTCGGCGACGGTGGCGGCGGCACCGAGCAGGTCGGCGACCTCGTCGACGCGAGCCTCGGCCTGAGTGAGGGCGGCGGCCACCTGCGCGCGCAGGAGCAGCTCGTCAGCCGGTGCGCCAGGACTGGCGCCCTCGTCGGGGTCGGGCACGACCTCGGGCACGACGCCGTCGACCAGACCGAACTCGGCCAGCCGCGCGGCCAGGCGCCGGATCGTCCCCGGGGACGCCCCCGGGGACGCACCCGGGGACGCCGCGGCAGGGGGTGCCTCGGCGACGATGGCGGCCAGCGTGGCGAGCAGCGCGTGCAGGTCGTCACGCCACGGGTCGCCGGGGCGCGGGACGGCCGGTGCCGCGCGCACCACCCCCTCGTCGCGGGGGTCGTGCACGACGTCGGCGGCCTCGAGTGCGCGGGCCGAGACGAGCACCCGACGAAGGGCCCCGGCGAGCAGCCACGCCCCGCCGAGGGTGACCTTGCCGGCCGCGAGGGTGGGCGGCTGCTGCGTCAGGGGCTCGGCCGGCAGCCGGGGTCGGGTGAGTCGGGCGCGAGCCCAGAAGGTCGTGAGGCCCAGGCTGCCCGCACCGGCCGCCTCGACGACGTCGAGGGCGCCCACGCCGAGGGCGCGCAGGGTCGACCCGTCGGCCGTGACGACGATGCGGTGGGCCGGGCCGAGCACGAGGCGACACCACGACTCCAGCCGCGGGTTGGCCCGAGCCCGCGGCGTCGCCGACCACCCGTCCGTCGCGCCGGCCCCGGGTGAGTGGGGAAGCAGCACGACGAGGCGGTGCGACAGGCCGCAGCGGTCGTGGGGGTTGGCGATGACGTCAGGGTCCGCAGGCAGGCCGTCACCCGACAGCGCGTCCATCGCCGCGGCGGCCCCCGCGGGGTTGCCCGCGACCACCTGGTGCACACCCTCGGCGAGCAGCAGGTCGCCGACCGCGTCGAGCAGGCCGCCGAGACGGTCCAGGGTTGCCGAGACCCGACCCCACTCCTCGTCGATGGGTGGCCACGGTGCGTCGTAGCGCGCGAGGGCCGGTGGGCGCTGGCGAAGCCGCTCGCGGACCAGCGCGCGGTCGAGGTCGAGCAGGCGCACGCCGTCGACGACCTGCGAGGTCGCCAGCACCTCGACGCCGACGTCGACGATGCCCTCGGCGACCCGGTCGACCTCCTTGGCGGCGATCGACGGCGCCAGGGCGCGCAGCGGGGCGACGAACCGCCCCAACGAGGCGTCGGTGTCGGTCAGCCAGCGCTCGAAGCGGTAGCCGAGCAGCGCGCCGAGTTCCTGCCCGGACCGCATGCCTGCCAGCACCTCGCGGGCCTCGCGGGCCCGGGTGCTCGACAGGTCCATCTCCAGGGCCCGGTCGGCCTCGTCGCCCGGGGCGTGCGCCAGCCGTGCGCTGCGCAGCACGGCCGCGGTCGAGGCGTGGCGCAGGCTCGGCGCGTGCACGACGCCTCCGCGCTCGGCGGGCTGGGTGTCCGGCGTCTCGGGGTCGGCCGGCCGGTGACGACGCACGAGCACGAGGTCCTCGACGAGGCCGAACGCGCCGACCGTGATCCCCGTGCGACGCTGCGCCCGCAGCTGCGCGAGGCGGGCCGTCGCGATCGAGGTCACCCAGGCGTCGTGGCGGTGCGAGGTGCAGTCGAGGGCCTCGGCGAGCAGACCGCGCCGGTCCGCGGGGTCGGACACCCGGGCCAGGGTGCGCAGGGCGTCGCGAACGTGCCGCCAGAGCACGAGGGCGCGCAGCAGGGCGTCCAGGTCGGTGACGAGACCCTCGGTCGTCGGTGGCGCGAAGCTGGCATCGAGGGTGCCCAGCGGGCGGGCCCACCGGGTCACGACACCCTGCTCCTCGACCCCGCGGTCGATGAGGTGCAGGGTGTGCTCGGCCAGGTCGGCGAGGTCGTCACGGTCGTCGTCGCCGAGCACCGCCTCGAGCACCTCGCGCGCGGCGTTCGCCGCGTCAGCGCCGATGGCCTCGAGCAGCCGCCCGTCGAGGGCGTCGCGCAGCTCGCGAGCCCGACGGTGCCGGTCGACCTCGCCGTCGACGGGGGGCCCGGCGAGGCGGCGGTCGAGGTCGGTGCGCACGCGCTCGTGGGCGAGGCCGAGGAGCACCTGGAGCACGCTGGACTCGCCGGGGTCGCCACCCTCGGCCAGCGCGGCGAGCACCTCGGGGTCGTCGTCGGCGACGAGGGGCAAGCCGAGGGTGCGGTCGACGCCGAGCACGTCGGGGTCGGCGAGGGTGCCCTGGCGCACCCCCATGAGCGACTCGAACACGGCCGTGAGGTCGCCTCGGGCCTGCGCCTGCTCGAACGACGTGGCGGCGGCGGCTGCGGCGAGGGGCCCACCCGTGCGCAGCAGGCGCCGCACCCGCAGGCCCCACGACACGGGCGTCTGGCCGAGGATGCCGGGGAGCGCGCGGATGCCGTCGCGCGGCACCGCCGGCACCGACCGGGCGCCGAGGCGCCAGAGCACGGCGGTGCGCTCGAGCACGCGGGCCAGGGAGTCGACGGCGGGTGACACCCCGGTGGCCTGCGCGAGCACGGTCACGGGCAGCACGCCGTAGGGCTGGCGCCCGATGCGCAGCAGCGGCAGCGGTCCGCGGCCCCGAACCGCGGCGCGGTGGTGGCCACGCAGCGCGTCGATCCGGCCGGGGTCGAGGGCTCCCGGGCGCACCGAGCGGGTGAGGAAGGTGCCACCGGTCACCGGCCACAGCGCCGTGGCCATGGCGTGGGCCCACGCCTGCCCGTCGTCACCGGCGCCGACCCAGTGCGCCAGTGGTGCGTCGGGGTCACCGACGGCCTCGGCGAGGAGGGCGGCCGCCGACGTGGCGGCCAGGGCGGCGGGGTCGGTCTCGACGCTCTTGCCTGCACCGGCATCCGGCCGTGCCCACGCGGAGCGAGCCTGCTCGGTGTTGTTCGTCGGGTCACCCGCGCGCAGGAACCCGCAGTCGTCGCCGTGGGCGAGCAGGGCCGCCGTGACCGCTGCCGACTCCTCGTCGGGGTCGCGCCCGGTGCGCGCCCCCATGACGACGAGGCTGTCGAGGCGCTCGGTGCCGGGCGGCAGGGTGAGCGTCACCGCCATCCCCACCTCGAGGGCCGCCTCGTACGACCACAGCCACTCGGCGCCGGACACCGCAGCCCCCTCGGCGCCGGCCGCCGCCGCACCCTCGGCGGTGTCGTGCCGAGCCAGCGCCCGCAGTGACGCGGCGAGGTCGTCGAGGTGTTCCGGTGCGGTGCCCTCGGAGCGTCCGAGGCCGAGGTGGTCGAGCGAGACGGGTTTGCCCTGCGCCTGCGCCACCACGTCGCCACTGACCCGGGCCACGACGACGAAGGCGTCAGGCAGCAGCAGGGCGGTGCCGGTGTCGTGGTCGATCCCGACGTCGTCGGGGTAGATGCGCACGCGCAGCCGCACGGGGGCGTCCGGCGGGGCGTCCGCGGGCATCGCCTCGGTCTGGGTCTCCAGGCGCACGGGGACGAGCAGCAGCGGCACCTCGTGGTCCAGCCTCTCCCAGGCGGTCATGGCCCGACCTCCCACCACGGCCTGGGCCGCAGCATCCGGCCGAGTCGGTAGCCGGCCCGCGCCGGCAGCTGGAAGAGCAGCCAGGCGAGGTCGGCCGAGGTGGGGTTCGCCGCGGCCCCCGCGGGGCGCGGTGCCGTGGCCGGGCTGAGGTGGGCACCGACGAGGGGCCAGTCGGCCCAGGCGAGGTCGTCGCGGGCCCGGGGTGGAGGCGGCAGCGGGGGGTCGCCCGGCCCCGGGGTCACGTCGAGTCCGAACCGTGGTTCGCCGACGTGCTCGGAGAGCGTGAACCACCAGGCGCCGTCACGCGGCACGGGCTCCAGCGTGCCGTCGGGTCCGAGCGGGTCGGCGGTCAGGGCGTCCTGCGCGGTGAGGTCGACCCCGGTGAGCAGCAGGTCGGGCCCGATCCTCAGCTGGAACAGCGTCCGGGCCGGCCGGCGGCGGTACCCGACGGGCTCGTCGCCGCCGTCCTGCTGCACGGCCACGCCGAGCAGGTGGGGGTGGCGGCGCACCAGCTCGCCGCGCACGAGCACGACCAACCGGCCGGATGCCGCGTCGCCGAGGTGGGTGCCGAGGTCACCACCGCGCAGGCGGTGGATCTCGTCGTCGAGCTCGTCGGTGGGTGACCAGAACGACCGGAAGCTCGTGCCGCGCCCGTCAGTGGGGTAGCCCCGCCAGACGAGCTCGCGCATGAACTCGTGGTTGAGGCCGACGAGGAAGGCCTCGACGAACACGGGGTTCGTCGCCAGGGTCGTCATCATCTCGTGGGGGTCGATGCTCGCGACGCCGGGCAGCAGCCACTCGGGGTCGTGGCGGTGCAGTGCCTCGTACATGGGGTGGGTGAACCGGGGGGCCGCCATGACGGAGTCGTAGCGCTGGTTGTCGAGCCACCCGGGGAAGTGGGCGTCGAGGCCGGGGATCCGTTGGTGCACCCGGCGCCCGATCGTCACCGCGGGCTCGAGCAGCGGGAGCAGGTGCAGGGAGGGGACGACGAGCACCTCGCGCACCGACTCGCTGAGGCTGTCGGTGCCGATGAACGCGTCGTCGTAGGCCTGGGCGAGGGCCTCGACGAGGCGCTCCGTCTCGCCCTGGAACACCTCGACGAGGCGCCGCGCAGCACCGGCGGTGGGCTCGTCGAACGCCTCGCCCGCCGGCTGCCCCTGGCCGGCGCCCTGGTGCACGAGCCGCTCCCACAGGAAGGTCACGAGGTCCTGGAGGTCAGGGGTGCCGACGGCCAGCCGTCCGGGGGCCTCGGGGACGTCGGTGCCGGGCAGCTCGTGGCGGGTCGTGAGTGGGCGGGGGAGCCACCACTCGTCCTGCGCCTGGATCAGCCCCCCGGCCTGCGACACCAACGAGGCGGCCCGGTCCAGGGCCGACTGGTCGAGCTCGCGGCCGGGTTCGGGCGACTCGACCTCACGCACGGTCGGCAGGGCGGTGAGCAGCACCTCGAGCACGCCGCTGAGAGCCAGCCGGGTCACCGTGGCCGGGTCGACCCCCGGTGCGGCGCCCGCCCCACCGTCGGTGATGGCGTCGATCAGGCTGGGCTCGGCCACCCCGGCTGCCAGGGCATCCGGGTCGGCCACGCCGAGCTCGGCCAGCAGTGCCCGGCCCACGTCGCCGATGCCGCGGGCGCCGTCGGGTGGGGAGTAGCGCCAGACCCAGTCGTGGGCGACGTCGCCGTCGGCGAGCAGCGGGCCCGACCCGTCGGCGGCGAACCGGCGCAGCGGCCCACCGGGGCGGGCGAGCGCGCGCAGCGTGCTGGCGGTGGCGGCGGTGGGTGTGGCGCTGCGGCCCACGACGGCCCTGGTCGTCGACCCGGGCTCGGCGAGCAGGCGCGAGTGCGCTCGCGAGGTGACCGCGAGCAGGGCGCCGGGGTCGAGCCGTGCCAGGTGGCGGCTGTGCAGCCGGTCGCCGACGAAGCGGGCGAACTGGGCTGCCCGCAGCGCCGCGTTGGCGTCGAGCACCGAGGGCAGCTGGGCCCACGCCGAGGTCATCAGGTCTTCCTGGTCCATGCGTGCCACCGCGGCCCCGAGCCCGGCGGCGATGCGGTGGGCCGGGTCGAGGTTGAGCTGGCGCAGCCACACCGGTTCGGCGCCGGCGGCCGCCAGGGTCCCGGTGGCGAGGTGGGTGCCGCCGTACAGCGGGGGAGCGAGCTCGGGGTCGCGCTCAGCGGGGTCGAACCCGACGGCGTCGAACTGCACGTGGTCGGGCTGTTCCACCCGCGCGCGCAGCGCCTCGACCGCCTCGTCGTCCCAGACGCCCGCGGCACCCGGTGGGGGCACGGCGGCCGCGGTGTCACCGGCAGCGTCCGGCACCGGGTGGGTGAGGGCGCCGTGCACCGCGCGCGGGCCGCCGGTGGTGGTCACGTCGAGGCCCAGGCCCGGGTCGGAGGTGTCGACGAGGCGGCGCCCCGTGCCCACGGGAGCGTGGACCGGCTGGATGCGGCGCGCCAGTGACTCGAAGTCGCCGTCGAGGCCGGTGCTGAACGACCAGTGGTCGTACACGGGCAGGCGCACGGTCGACTCGGGCCCGCCGAGCGTCCACGCCCACCTCAGGTCGTCGAGGGGGTCCGTGATGCCCAGCCCGGCCCGGCGCCCGACCTCGAAGGTCGGCACGAGCAGGGCCGTCCACGACCGGTTCGGCTCCAGCTCGCGCGGGCAGAGCAGCCGGGCGACGTTGAGGGCGGGGTTCTCCGGCGACAGGCGCGGGTCCTGCCCGCTCGCTCCCGGCTCCCGCGGGCTGCCGAGCACCTGCACGTGCGCCCACGCCCACGCGTCGGCCTCGGGCGGCAGGTCGGCCAGGGCGACGTCCGCCCAGGCGGGCAGGCCGGGCTTGTCCGGTGGTCTCACGAGCCCGGGGTCGTCGGGGACGACGACGAGGCGCAGCCACGGCGGAAGGTGCCCCCCGGCATCCGGGCCGGTGGGGGTGAACAGCCACGGCAGGTCGGGTTGGTCGAGCTCGCAGTGGGCGAGGTCGCTGGGTTCGGCGTCGCGGGTGCCGGGGGAGGGGTACCGCCGCACGACCTGGCGGGGGTCGATGCCGAGCACGTCGCCGGGCCCACGCAGCAGCAGCCGGCCCGTGCCGCCGTCGAGGTTCGATCCGTCGGTGAGGGGCACGGTGACGTCGATGCGCCCGCGGGCCCGGGCGCTGGTCGTGAACGGTGTGCGGTAGGCCGCGGCGGTGCCGGTGCGGTGGTGGGGCAGGAGGGTGTAGGAGCCGAGCCCCACCTCCGTCAGGGCGATCGGATGGGTGCCGGCGAGCACGTCACGCAGGTGGGTCTGCCAGCCGGCCACCGCTCACACCCCCGTCTTCGTCAGGTGCAGCGTGCTCAGGCCGAGGTCGCTCGCGGTGGCCGCGGCATCCGACCACGGCGCGAAGCCGGCGTCGAGCCCGGTGTCGGCGGGGTCGGGGGTGGTCGCGGTGGCGTTGGTGGCGAGGTCGGCGACGCGCACGGCGGATGCCGGTCGCACGGTGAGCGGGCGCGCCACCTCGGCGTAGCGGTTGGCGGCGCGCAGGGCGCTGGCGCCGGATGCCGTGGCGTCCAGGGCGACCTGGACCGACAGTCCCTGGGTCCACCACGCGGTTCGCCGGGAGCGCCGGAAGGTCTCGAAGGGGTGGACGTCCTCGTAGGTCATCGTGGCCTCGACCCCGGCGGGGCTGTCGGGGCGGGAGCCGCTGGGGTCGATGACCAGGCCGGCGGTGCGGTCCTCGAAGTCGGGGGCGTCGAGGGCCTGGTCGTCGGTGAGGTCGAGGAAGGCCGCGGTCGCGAACGCCTCGCGCACCTGCGACCAGGTGGCACCCTGCTCGCCGCCGACGAGAGGGTCACCGGCGATGCGCACCGTGCACCGGGGCGGGTCCACGGTGTCCGGGCCGACCCGGTCCAGGCGCATGCCGAGGGGCGCGACCCGCTGGGTGGCCTGGAGCAGCGCCCACGGGTCGATCGGGGTGCGGCCGGCGTCGGCGCCGTCGAGCCGGGGGAGGGGGGCGAGCGTGACGGGGGGAGTGAACCCGGGGCGAGCACGCGGCATCCACGCCGTGGCGTCGTCGAACGCCCGGGCGATTCGGGGCAGCGGGCGGACCGTGGATCGTGGGGTGGGCGGTGCCGGGTCGCCGAAGATGATCGGCCCGACCGAGATGCTCGGGTCGGGCAGCGGCCACGGCAGGCGCAGCCGGCCGGTGCCCCTGACCCACCACGGTGAGGGGCCGCGCAGGTTCAGGGCGAGGTCGACGCCGGCGACGGTGTGGCCCAGGGCCTCGACGCCGACCTTGACGAGCAGGTCGAGCTCGAACCCGAAGGGGTTGAACTGGACGATGGCGTTGATCTCGAGGCTGCCGCGCACCGCCGCGACGAGCACCGTGTACGCGACCTCGATGCGGCCGCCGAGCTGGAGGGTGTTGGGGGTCAGGGCGACGTAGCCGCTGATCCGCATCTGGAAGCCGATGGGTGGGGCGAGCTCGGAGGAGATCCGCGAGAGCCCGGCCAGCTCGCCCGGGACCTTGGTGTAGCGGGGGTGGAAGCCGCCGGCGGAGACGACGAACGTGGGGTCGCCACCGAAGCGGGCGAGGATGCCGAACCCGCCCTGGACGCTCGCGAAGCCGACGCGGGAGGTCTCGAGCTCGGCCCGCACGAGGACCATCCCGCCGCCGAACTGGGCGAGCAGGCTGGCCCGCAGGTCGATGACGGCGGCGTCCGCGGTGGGGAAGGCGGCCCGTGCCCGGCCCAGGACGACGACCACCGGGTCGGGCAGGGCGAGGGCGACGGCGACGTCGAGGCGCACGAGCGTGGGGCGGCCCCAGCCGAGCGCGAGCATCGGCCCGATGACGAAGCCGTCGTCGCGGGCCGGGAACACCTCGCCGAGCGTGCCGAGGATCTGGGGTGCGGCGGCGACCGGGTCGGGCGGGAAGAGCAGCCGCCCGATGATGCCGTCCTTCAGGCCCTTGGCCAGGGGTGTGGTGTTGATGGTGACGCCGTGCCCGAGGATGCCGCCGACGCCGTTGAGGGTGAAGCCGAGCCCGAGCTCGACGGCGGGGTTGAGCTCGACCGACATGACCGCGACGAACGAGGTCTCACCGCCGCGTTCGCGCAGCAGGCCGAACGCCTTGACGTCGACCGGGCCGAGCCGAAGCTGCAGCGCACCGCCGTAGCCGGCGCCGCCGGCGCCGGTGGGCGGGCTCGGGGCGAGGTAGCCCCCGCCCGTGACCAGCCCCGTGTCCAGGGACAGGCCGATGCCCCTCACCGGCGCGCCGACGCGCGGCGGGGGCAGCGGTGTCCCGTCGAGCAGGGCCACGGGGTCGACGACGATCACGGCCTCGACCCCGTCGACGACCGCGGCGAGTGGGCCGAGGGACCCTGTGAGGCGGCCGGTCAGCGCGATCGCGACGGCGCCGCCCTGAGGGCGGACGCTGAGGCGTAGGTCGTCGAGCGCGGCGATGCCGGTGTCGGCCGTGGCGGGGATGCTGACCGGCCCGGCGCTCCCGTGGGTGCGCAGGCCGTGGCGGGATGCCGTGAGGTCGACGTCCGCGGTGACGCGCGCCGCCTTGCCGACGATGGTCGACAGCACGGCGTTGGGCGCCGCGCCCGCGGCGCCGACGAGGTCGAGGCCCAGGCCGGCCAGGGAGAGCGTGGCGGTGAGACCGCCGCCGGCGCCGCCGCCGTCGACGGCCACGGTCAACGCCGCGCGGCGCAGCCGGGTGCCCGGCACGAGGGCGGGCGGGGTGCTCGTGCGCCATGTCAGGGTCAGGGCGCGGTCGGTCCACGCGACGGTGGGGTCGGCGAGGCCGAGGGTCGACACCGCACCGGCCGGGAGGTGCTGGGCGATGAGGGCGCGCAGGTGCGGGGCCGGGTCGGGGGCGCCGAGCAGGGCGGCGGCCGCGCGCACCTGCGCGAGGGCGGTCCAGAGCGTGGTGCCGGCACTCGCGATGTCCGGGGGGTCTCGTGTGGCGGCGGCCAGCGCGGCGTCCGCCTCGGAGGCGGCGCTGGTCAGGTGGGCCGCGACGGCGGCGAGGTCGGCGGCGTCGGTGGGCAGGGGCTGGCCGAGGGCGGCGGCGAGCGACGAGGGCGTGGCCACGTCGCGCAGCCGAGCCACGGCGTACCCGGTGGCAGCACGCAGCAGCTCGCCGGCGGGGTCCGCTCCCATGCGCAGCGATTATCCGCCGCCGGTGGGTCCAGTGTCCAGAGCGTGCCGACCACGCACCCACGGCGACACGCCCGAGCGTTCGGTGGGCGGACGGCATCCGAACGCCCTGACCTGCACAAACGGAACTCGCC
>NZ_DAORSQ010000079.1:0-12604 GCF_035443605.1 Actinotalea sp.
GACGCCGTCGTCGGGCGGCCGCTCGACCCGATCGTCCTGCACGAGGCCGTCGCGGGCCTGCTGCGTGGGGCCCCGGCCTGATGGTCGACGGCGCACCGACCTGGCCGCGCCTGCTGACCAGCCTGCTCGCCGGGCGTGACCTCGACGCCGAGCAGACCCGGTGGGCGATGGGGCAGGTGATGGCAGGGGAGGCCACGCCGGTCCAGCTCGCGGGGTTCCTCGTCGCGCTGCGGGCCAAGGGCGAGACGGTCGCGGAGCTCACCGGCCTGGCCGAGGAGATGCTCGCGCGGGCCGTGCGCATCGAGGTGCCCGGCAGGGCGGTCGACGTCGTGGGCACCGGTGGCGACCTCATGCACACGGTGAACATCTCCACGATGGCCGCCCTCGTCGTCGCCGGCGCCGGGGTGACGGTCGTCAAGCACGGCAACCGCGCCGCGTCCTCCTCGACGGGCACGGCCGACGTGCTCGAGGCCCTCGGCCTGCGGCTGGACCACTCGCCCCAGCGCGTCGTCGAGCTCGCCGCCGAGGTGGGCATCACGTTCTGCTTCGCCCAGGTGTTCCACCCGTCGATGCGTCACGCCGCCCCCGTGCGCCGCGAGCTCGGTGTCCCCACGGCGTTCAACGTGCTCGGACCGCTGACCAACCCGGCCCAGCCCGCCGCAGCGGCGATCGGCGTGCCGGATGCGCGGATGGCCGCGTTGATGGCCGGCGTCCTGGCCGGACGGGGGACCAGCGCGCTGGTGTTCCGGGGCCACGACGGCCTCGACGAGCTCGCCGCCACGGGCCCGGCCGAGGTGTGGTGGGTGCGCGACGGCGCGGTCAGCCACCACGTCGTGGACGCCGTCGCCGACCTGGGCCTCGACCCGATCACCGTGGCGGACCTGCGGGGCGGTGAGCCTGCGGCCAACGCCGAGGTGGTGCGCCGTGTGCTGGCCGGCGAGCGGGGACCGGTCCGCCAGACGGTGCTGCTCAACGCCGCGGCGGCGCTCGTCGCGGACGGCACCCTGCCCGGGACGGGCGCTGGCTCGCTGGTCGAGCGGCTCACGGCGGGGCTGGCGGCCGCCACGGCCGCGGTCGACGACGGCCGCGCCGCTGACCTGCTCGAGCGGTTCGTGCTGGCCTCGCGCCGCTGAGGCGCGACGCGCTCAGTCGCCCAGGCCGAGGTCGAACGCCGCGTCGAGGTCGCTCGAGGAGTACGCCCGGAAGGCGATGAACGTCTGCGTGCGGATGATGCCGTCGACCTTGCTCACGCGGTCGGCGATGACGTCGGCGAGCTGCTCGTGCTCGCGCACCTTGACCATCGCGATGAGGTCGGTCCCACCCGTCACCGAGAAGACCTCGCGCACGCCGGCGATCTCGGCCACCTGGGCGGCGATCTCGGGGATGCGCGACGGGTCGGCGTCGATGTGGACGATGGCGGTGATCATGCGGGGCCTCCGGAAGGTGCGGGTGCGCCCATCATGCCGCGCCGACGGGTGCCCCGTGGCCCGCCCCACGGCCAGCGTCGCCCCCGTCGTCGAGCGCAGGGCCGCCCGCCGGGTCGCCCGCCCCATCGCCCGTGCCGCCGCCGCGGACGTGCCCGGCGACCGCCGCCGCCGTCGCCCCCGCGGGCCGGTAGGCCTCCGCCCCGCGGACCGGGCAGCCCCAGCCCTCCTCGACTGCGACGAGCCGCACGCCGGGCTCGTCCAGCCACGCCAGGACGATCTCGCTCTCCTCGGGGTGCGCGCTCGTGGCGGGGGCGACGGGCACGGGCACGTGCTCGGCTGTGGCCACCAGGGCCTCGATGGTCGACCGCGGGTCCTGCCCGCGCGGGGTGGTGGCGGTGGCACCCAGCCGACCGTGCCGCACGACGACGATCTCCCAGCCGCCGTCGTGCGGGCGTGCGGCGACGACCTCCGCGTGCTCGGCCGCGCGGCGCGACCGCTGGGAGCGAGCGGCGGCGCGCAGGAAGGCGGTGAGGCGGTCGCGGTGGCCGGCGGCCTCCTCGTACCGCTCGGCCGCCACGAGGGCGGCGATCCGGTCCGCGTGCCAGCCCACCACGGGCGCGGGGTCCTCGACCATCGCGCGGCGCACCTGCTCCACCACGGCGGCGTACCCGGCCTCGTCCTGCGCGCCCGTGCACGGGGCGCCGCACCGACCCATCCCGGCCAGCGCGCACGGGCTGGCGCCGGGGGCGGCCGCGCGCGGCAGGCGACCGGTGCACTGGCGCAGCGCGAACGTGGCCTGGAGCGCGTCGATCGCCTGCTGGGCGGCGACCCGCCCGGCGAACGGCCCGATGTGGGCCGCGACCCCTGTGCCGGCCGCCGAGGCCCCGGGCGCACCGGTGGCGCCCGAGGTCCCGTCGGGCGCACCGGGCCCGTCACGCCGCACCTCGCGCACGATCGACAGCCGTGGGTACGGCTCCAGGGTCAGCCGCACCCAGGGCATCCGCTCGGGGAACCGGGAGCGTCGGTTGTAGCGCGGGGAGTGCTCGGCGATGAGGCGCAGCTCGCGGACCCTGGCCTCGAGCACCGTGCCGCACACGATGGGCACCACCTCCTCGGCGAGCCCCACCATCTCCGTCATCCGGCGGCGGTGCTCTGCCGCCGTGAAGTAGCTCCGCACGCGCGTGCGGATCGACGTGGCGGTGCCGACGTAGAGGACCTCGCCGCGGGCGTCGCGGAACTGGTACACGCCGGGGGCGTCCGGCAGCCCGTCGGCGAGGTGGCGCTTGCGGCGGCGCGCGGCGGGGACCGGGTCCGTCGCGGTCGCGAGGTCCTCGAGGTGGGTGATCCCCAGCGGGCCGAGCCGGGCCAGCAGCGCGTGCAGCACGTCGACGGTGGCCCGCGCGTCGGACAGCGCGCGGTGGTCCGGCGTCACGGTGGCGCGGAAGAACGCCGCGAGGGTGCCGAGCTTGTGGTTCGGCACCTCGTCGCGGGTCACGGCGCGGCGCGCGAGGGCCACGGTGTCGAGCACCTGGGGGCCCGGCCACGGGTAGCCGAGCTCGCGCGCGGCGGCCTTGAGGAAGCCGACGTCGAACGGCGCGTTGTGCGCCACGAGGACGGCGCCGCTGGCGAACTCCAGGAAGCCGGGCAGCACCTGGGCGATCCGCGGCGCGCCGGCGACCATCGAGGTGGTGATCCCCGTGAGCGCCGCGATGAAGGCCGGCACCGGCACGCCCGGGTCGACGAGCGTCTGGAACTCGCCGAGCACCTCGCCGCCGCGCACCTTGACGGCGCCGATCTCCGTGATGGCCGAGCCGCCGGGCGTGCCGCCCGTGGTCTCGAGGTCCACGACGACGAAGGTCACCTCGGACAGCGGGGTGCCGATGTCCTCCAGCGTCGGCTGGACGGGCGCGCCGCGGGGCGGCGGGGCTGCGGCGCCGGCGGGGCGACCTGGGGACGGCATGGCGCCGAGGGTAGGCCCTGGCGCCGACAGACCCGCGGGGCGGCTCCGGCGGCGGGCTCGCGCCGGCGGTGCGCCCGGCGGTGCGCCCGGCGGTGCGCCGGCGGTGCGCCCGGCGGGGCGCACGCCGCCACGGGCGGCGCTGCCGGTGCGTGTCGGACCCCGCGGCTAGCGTGCGCCGCATGATCATCGACTGTGGGCAGTGCACCGTGCGCGGTGACGCGTGCACCGAGTGCGTCGTGACGTTCCTCACCGTGCCGGTGCGCGAGCGCGACCTCGACGACGCCGAGCGGGGGGCCATCGAGGTCCTCGCCCGCTCGGGCCTCGTCCCTCCGCTCCGGATGCGCGCGCTGTGAGGCTCAGCCCTCCGCAGGCCCGCTGCCGGTCCCGCCCGCGTACAGCTCCTCGATCGCGTCCGCGTACGCGAGGAGCACCTTGTCCCGCTTGACCTTGAGCGACGGCGTGAGCAGGTCGTTGGCGACGGTGAAGTCCGTCGGGAGCACGGCGTACTTGCGGATCGACTCGGCCCGCGAGACGGCCTCGTTGGTCCGGGCGACCGCGCGGTCCAGCGCAGCGCGCACGTCCGGGTGCGCCGCTGCGACGTCGACGTCCATCGCGGGCAGGTTGTGCGTGGCGAGCCACCCCGGCAGGGCGTCGACGTCGAGCGTGAGGAGCGCCCCGATGAACGGCTTGCCGTCACCGACGGCCACCACCTGGCTGATCAGCGGGTGGCCGCGCAGCCGGTCCTCGAGCAGCGCCGGGGCCACGTTCTTGCCGCCGGCGGTGACGATGATCTCCTTCTTGCGCCCGGTGATCCGGACGAAGCCGCGCGCGTCCATCGAGCCGAGGTCGCCCGAGCGGAACCAGCCGTCCGCGAAGGCCTCGGCGGTCGCTGCGGCGTTGTTGCGGTAGCCCGTGAACACGCCGGGGCCCTGGATGAGGATCTCGCCGTCGTCCGCGATCCGCACCGCCATGCCGGGCAGCGGGGGGCCGACGGTGCCGATGACGGTCGCATCGGGCAGGTTGACGGTGGCCGGTGCGGTGGTCTCGGTCAGGCCGTAGCCCTCGAGGACCTTGAGCCCGACGCCGCGGTAGAAGTGGCCCAGCCGCTCGCCCAGCGGTGCCCCGCCGGAGATCGCCCACTCCGCCTGCCCGCCGAGGGCCGCGCGGATCTTGTGGAGCACCAGCACGTCGGCGACCTTGTGCTGCAGCCGCAGCCACAGGCTCGGCCCACCGGGCTGGTCCAGCGCGCGCGAGTAGACGATCGCCGTCTTCGCCGCCCGCTGGAAGATCGCCTGCTTGCCGCCCGCCGCTGCCTTCTGCTCGGAGGAGTTGTAGACCTTCTCGAACACGCGCGGCACGGACAGGATGAACGTCGGCCGGAAGGTGCCGAGGTCCGCCAGGAGGTTGCGGGTGTCGGGCGTGTGGCCGAGCACGGCCCCGGCGGGCACCACGAGCACCTCGATGAACCGCGCGAAGACGTGCGCCAGCGGCATGAACAGCAGGGTGCGCGAGCCGGGCGGGACCACGACGGCGAGCCGCTTGACCACGCTGAGCGCGAGGTACACGAAGTTGCCGTGCGTGAGCTCCGCGCCCTTGGGACGGCCCGTCGTGCCCGAGGTGTAGATGATGGTGGCGACGTCGTCCGTGGTCGCCAGGGCCCGGCGCCGGTCGATCTCCGCGTCCGGCACCGCAGCGCCCGCGGCCGTCAGCGTGGCGATCGCCCCGTCGTCGAGGGTGAGCACCTCGGTCAGCCGCGGCGCCTGCGCCCGGACGCCGGCAACGGTCGCGGCGTGCTCGGCGGTCTCCACGACGACCAGCCGGACGTCGCCGTCGGTGAGGATCCACTGCACCTGGTCGGCGGAGGACGTCTCGTACAGCGGGACGGCCACCGCCCCGGCGGCCCAGATGGCGAAGTCGAGCAGCGTCCACTCGTAGCGCGTGCGGCTCATGATGCCGACGTGGTCGCCCGGCTCGATCCCCCGGGCGACGAGGCCCTTCGCGACGGCCGTGACCTCGGCGAGGAACGCGGTGGCGGTGATCTGCTCCCACGGCGCCTCGGGCGTCGCCTTGCGCTCGATCATCGGTTGGTCCGGCCACCGCCGGACGCGCCCCGCGAGCAGGTCGCTGAGGTTGTCCGCCGCACCGATCTCGACGACGGCAGGGCTGCGGAACTCGTCCATGCTGACTCCAGTGGCAGGCGGCGGGTGTGCTGACGATACAGAACCGATCGTCCCGGCGCCGTTCGCCGCGAAGTCGGTAGCCTGCGACCCGAGGGCTGCGCCGTGGGGCGCGGTCGAGGCGACGGCGCGAGGACGGACATGTACGCGATCGGTGTGGACATCGGCGGCACGAAGATCGCGGCGGGCGTCGTCGACGAGAACGGCACGATCGTCGCCCAGACCAGGCGGGACACGGACCCGACGGCCGCCGACTCCGTCGACGCGGGCGTCGTGGACGCCTGCCGGGAGCTGCTCGCGGGGCACGAGGTCGGCGCGATCGGACTGGCGGCGCCGGGCTTCGTCAGCTCGGACCAGGCCACCGTCCTGCTGTGCCCCAACCTGCCCTGGCGGGACCACCCGCTGCGCGAGCGCGTCGCGGCCGGCCTCGGCACGGCGCTGCCGATCGTCGTCGAGAACGACGCGAACGCCGCCGGCTGGGCGGAGTTCCGGTTCGGCGTCGGCCGTGACGTCGAGGACATGCTGCTGCTGACGATCGGGACCGGGCTGGGCGGCGCCCTCGTGGTGGGGGGCCGGCTGGTGCGGGGCGCCTACGGGGTCGCGGCGGAGGTCGGTCACATGCGCGTGGTGCCGGACGGCCACCTGTGCGGCTGCGGCCTGCACGGCTGCTGGGAGCAGTACGCGTCGGGCCGTGCGCTCGTGCGCTCGGCACGCAACGCCGCCGTGAACCTGCCGGAGAGCGCGGCACGCATGGTCGAGCTCTCCGGAGGGCGCAAGATCCAGGGCCCGGCGATCACCGCCGCGGCGCAGGAGGGTGACCCGCTGGCGATCTCGCTGCTCGCGGAGCTCGGGCGCTGGATCGGCGAGGGCTCGGCGAGCGTCGCGGCGCTGCTCGACCCGGCGCTCGTCGTCATCGGCGGTGGCGTGGGCGCGGCGGGGGACCTGCTGCTCGACCCGACGCGCGCGGCCTTCCTTGCTGCGCTCTCGGCGCGGGGCTTCCGGCCCGAGGCGCGCATCGAGCTCGCCGCGATGGGCAACGACGCCGGCATCGTCGGCGCGGCGGACCTCGCCCGGATCTGACGGGTCGCTCGCACCGGGCCCGGGCGCCTCAGACGACGGCGCCCGGCCCGTCGTCGTCGTCCCGGGTGTGCGGCATGCGCCACAGCAGCAGCCCGACGGCGCCGAGGAAGACCACCCCGGCCACCTGCAGCACGAGCGCGGGCACGTCGCGCCACACGACCACGATGAGCAGCGCGAGCAGCGGCACGCCCAGGGCCACCGTCCACGCCATCGTCAGCAGCGGGTCCCCGCCGAGCACCGGGCCGGGGTCGGGCGGCTGGAAGTGGTCCTCGGCCTCCTCCACGACAGGGTCGGGCACCCACCCGCGGTGCGCGTCGGCTGCGGGCCGCACCGTGCGGGCGCCGGGACCCTGCTCGCCGGGTCGCACGTCGTCGGCGCGTCGGCGGGGCTCCGGCGGCAGCTCGAGATCACCCAAGCGGGTGACGATGTCGCGCCACCGGGCATCGACGTCCTCGGCGGTAGGCTCCGGGGTCGCCTCGTGCGGCGGGGTGGCGGCGTCGTCCGGCGTGGGGGCGCTGGTCTCGTCCGGGTCCTCGGCAGGATCCTGGTCGGGGAGCGGACGTGCGGGCATGCGGATCACTCTAGAGTCGGACTGACGCTGCGCGCGGATCGCGTGGGCGCCGCAGCGGAGGTGACAGGTTGTTCTACTGGTTGATGAAGCGGGTCATCGCTGGCCCGCTGCTGCGCGGGATGTTCCGGCCGTGGGTGCGGGGGATGGACCACATCCCCGAGTCCGGCGGGGCGATCCTGGCGAGCAACCACCTGGCGGTCATCGACTCGTTCGTGCTCCCGCTCATGCTGTCGCGCAAGATCCGCTTCATCGGCAAGGCCGAGTACTTCACCGGGACGGGCGTCAAGGGACGGCTCCAGGCGGGGTTCTTCCGCGGGGTCGGCACCATCCCCGTCGACCGTGGGGGCGGCAAGGCGTCCGAGGCCGCGCTCCACACCGGCCTGGGCGTGCTCCAGTCCGGCAACCTCTTCGGCATCTACCCCGAGGGCACGCGCAGCCCCGACGGCCGGCTCTACCGCGGCAAGACGGGCGTGGCGCGCCTCGCGCTCGAGTCCGGCGTCCCCGTCATCCCTGTGGCGATGATCGGCACCAACATCGCCCAGCCCATCGGGCAGGTGATCCCCAAGCCCATGCGCCTGGGCATCGTCATCGGCGAGCCGCTCGACTTCAGCCGCTACAAGGGCATGGAGAACGACCGGTTCATCCTGCGCTCGGTGACCGACGAGATCATGTACGCCCTCATGTCCATCTCCGGTCAGGAGTACGTGGACACGTACGCGGCGACGGCCAAGGCGCGCATCGCGGCGGGTCGCGACCCCGAGGACGCTGGCCCCGCAGCCCCCGCCCCGACGGCCCCGGGCGGTCGTCCGGTGCCCGACGTCCAGCCTCCGGTCCCCCCGGCCGAGGAGGAGACGCCCTCAGTAGGATGAGGCGTCCGCCCCGGGGGCGGTACCGAGGACCAACGGCCCGGTCGGCGTCGCCCGGCCGAACCCATGCTGCGGTGGTTCGCGTGCAGATCTACGAGAGGTGTGTCTGATGTCGGTTCGTCGCGTCGCCCTGCTGACCGCTGGCGGTTTCGCCCCCTGCCTGTCCTCCGCCGTGGGTGGCCTGATCGAGCGCTACACGGAGATCGCCCCGGAGATCGAGATCATCGCCTACCAGCACGGCTACCACGGGCTGCTGACCGGCACCAAGGTCGTCGTCGACGCCGAGACCCGCGCCAAGGCCGGCCTGCTGCACCGCTTCGGCGGCAGCCCCATCGGCAACTCGCGCGTCAAGCTCACCAACGCCAAGGACTGCGTCAAGCGCGGGCTGGTCACCGAGGGTCAGAACCCGCTCGAGGTCGCCGCGGAGCAGCTCAAGGCGGACGGCGTCGACGTGCTGCACACCATCGGTGGCGACGACACCAACACGACGGCCGCCGACCTCGCCGCCTACCTGCACGACAACGGCTACGAGCTGACGGTCGTGGGCCTGCCCAAGACGATCGACAACGACGTCGTGCCGATCAAGCAGTCGCTCGGCGCGTGGACGGCGGCCGAGGAGGCCGCGCACTTCGCGAAGAACATCATCGGCGAGCACCGCTCGGGCAACCGGATGCTCATCGTGCACGAGGTCATGGGCCGGCACTGCGGCTGGCTCACGGCCGCGGCCGCCGCGGAGTACCGCCGCTGGCTCGACGCGCAGGAGTGGGTGCCGAGCATCGGCCTGTCGCGCGAGCGCTGGGACATCCACGCCGTCTTCGTGCCAGAGCTCGCGCTGGACATCGACGCCGAGGCCGCGCGCCTGCGGACGGTCATGGACACCCAGGGCAACGTCAACATCTTCCTGTCCGAGGGCGCGGGCATGCACGAGATCGTCGCCCAGCTCGAGGCGTCCGGCCAGGAGGTCCTGCGGGACGCCTTCGGCCACGTGCGCCTCGACACCATCAACCCCGGCCAGTGGTTCGCGAAGCAGTTCGCCGAGAAGCTGGGCGCCGAGAAGGTCATGGTCCAGAAGTCCGGCTACTACTCGCGCGCCGCTGCGGCCAACGCCGAGGACCTGCGCCTCATCAAGTCGATGACGGACCTCGCGGTCGAGTGCGCCCTGCGCGGCGAGTCCGGCGTCATCGGCCACGACGAGGAGGACGGCGACCGCCTCAAGGCGATCGCGTTCCCGCGCATCGCCGGCGGCAAGGCGTTCGACGTGTCCGTGCCGTGGTTCGGCACGATGCTGTCCGGGATCGGTCAGGCCCTCGTCCCCGCAGACCACTCGTCGTGAGCGTCGAGCCCGAGCCGGGCCTGCTCGCGGCGCTGGACGCCTGGCGCACGATGTCGGCGCGCCAGCAGCCGGCGTGGCCGGACGCCGCGGCCGTGGTGGCAGCGACGGCGGAGCTCGCCACCATGCCGCCGCTGGTCTTCGCCGGTGAGGCCGACATCCTCACCACCCGCCTGGCCGCGGCCGGGCGGGGCGAGGCGTTCCTGCTCCAGGGCGGGGACTGCGCGGAGACGTTCGCCGAGGCGACGGCCGATCGCATCCGCAACAAGATCAAGACGATCCTGCAGATGGCGATCGTGCTGACGTACGGCGCGAGCATGCCCATCGTCAAGATGGGCCGGATGGCCGGCCAGTACGCCAAGCCGCGCTCGTCGGACGACGAGACGCGCGACGGCGTGACGCTGCCGGCCTACCGCGGTGACGCGGTCAACGCCTACGCGTTCACCCCCGAGGCCCGCACGCCGGACCCGCACCGCCTGCTCGACGCCTACCACCGCTCCTCGGCGACGCTCAACCTCGTCCGGGCGTTCACCACCGGCGGGTTCGCCGACCTGCGCCGCGTCCACGAGTGGAACCGCGGCTTCACGGCCAACCCCGCGTACTCGCGCTACGAGGAGGTCGCCGCCGAGATCGACCGCGCGATCCGCTTCATGGCCGCGGCGGGAGCCGACTTCGACGCGCTCAAGACCGTCGAGTTCTTCTCCAGCCACGAGGCCCTGCTGCTGGACTACGAGCGCGCGCTGACCCGGATCGACTCGCGCACGGGCCTGGCGTACGACACCTCCGCGCACTTCCTGTGGATCGGCGAGCGCACCCGCCACCTCGACGGTGCCCACGTCGAGTTCCTGCGGCACGTGCGCAACCCGCTGGGCGTCAAGCTGGGCCCGACGACGACGGGCGACGACGCGCTGGCGCTCATGGACCGCCTCAACCCCGACGACGCGCCCGGGCGCCTGACGTTCATCACGCGCATGGGGGCCGGTCAGATCCGCGACGTCCTGCCGCCGCTGGTGGAGAAGGTCACGGCCTCGGGTCGGCCGGTGACGTGGGTGACGGACCCGATGCACGGGAACACCATCTCCTCGGACTCCGGGTACAAGACGCGACGGCTGAGCGACGTGCTCGACGAGGTGCGCGGGTTCTTCGAGGTGCACCGGGCGTTGGGGTCCGTGCCGGGGGGGATCCATGTGGAGCTCACCGGGGACGACGTCACGGAGGTCATGGGCGGCTCGGAGGAGATCGACGACGCCGGTCTTGCGCTGCGGTACGAGACGCTCGTGGACCCCCGGCTCAACCACCAGCAGTCGCTGGAGATGGCGTTCCAGGTCGCGGAGATGCTGCGCGGGCGCTGAGGGGACGGAGGCTGAGCGGTGCGGACGCCACGTGCACTTTCCCGGGAGGTCGCCGACGGCGTGGTCTGCGTCCGGCTCGGGCGCGGGCCCCTCGAGGTCAACGTGTACCTCGTGCGCTCGGACGCCGGATGGGCGCTGGTCGACACCGGCTGGCCGAGCTCGGCCCCGGCCATCCGTGCGGCCATGGCATCGGTCGCCGGGCCCGGCGCCCGGCCGTCGGCGATCCTGCTGACCCACATCCACCCGGACCACGCTGGATCCGCCCTCGGGCTCGCACGGACCTGGGGGCTGCCGTTGCGGGTGCACCCGGACGAGGTGGTGCTCGCGCGCGGCGGGATCCTGCCGGCGTACGCCAACCCGCTCGACCGCTGGGCCATCGCGCCGGTGCTGCGCCTCGTCCCGCGCCGCAGGCTCGAGGTGATGATCGCCCGGGACAGCCTCGAGGACGACGTCGTCTCGTTCGACCCCGCCGCCGCCGTGCCGGGGCTGCCCGACTGGCGGTGCGTGCCGGTGCCGGGCCACACCCCGGGTCACGTGGCGTTCTTCCGCGAGCGCGACCGGGTGCTCCTGACCGGTGACGCGGTGCTGACGGCGAGCCCGATGTCGGTGCGGGGGCTGGTGTCCTCGGCGCCGGCCGTGTACGGGCCGCCGCGGGTGTCGACGTGGGACTGGGCGGCCGCCGTGGCCTCCGTCGGTGTGCTGGCCGGGCTGCGGCCCGAGGTGCTGGGGACGGGTCATGGGCGTCCGCTGTGCGGTCCTGCTGCCTCGCGACTGCTCGATGCGTTGGCTGGGGCGCTCTGACGGGCTGCTCGTGGGGGTGGGGTTCGCTCCGGACTGTGACGGTGGCGGGTTCGCTCCGGGTTGCGGCGGTGGCGGGTTCGCTCCGGACGACGACGGCGCGCCCGAGCCCCGGCTCGCTCGTTCCTCGCGAGCCCTGCCAGGCCCACCACGCTCGGGCGCGCCGTCGTCGTCCTGCGCTTCGCGGTCGGGTGGCCCGAGCGCGGGGCGTGTCGCGCGGGTCGTTGTGAGCGTGTTGGTCCGGCATCCGGCGCACCATGGGTGGGCACTCGGCCCCGCCGACCTCTCAGACGACCGTGAGGGTGATGGTGCTGCCCTTGGGCACGGACTCGCCCCCAGCGACACTCTGGTTGCGAACCGTCCCGAACACCCCGCCAAGGAAGTTCTCGCGTTCCGCCACGAGACCTAGCCCTTCGAGGATGGCGGCCGCGTCCCGGTACTGCTTGCCGAACAGGTCTGGGACGATGATCAACGGGGGGCCTTGGCTGATGGTGATCGTGATGGGGTCCGTGCGGAAGGCGGGGGTGCCGGCTGCGGGGGACTGGAGCATCACCGTGCCCGCCGCGAACTCCTCGGAGTAGTCCGGGACCTCCGTGACCCGCAGGCCCTGGGCCTCGAGCTGGGCCTTGGCGTCGGCCTGGGGGGCGCCGATGACGGAGATGATCGTGATCGGCTCCGGGCCCTTCGATGCCGTGACGACGATCTCGGTGCCGAGGGGGAGGCTGGCGCCCTCCGCGGCCGAGATGCCGATGACGGCGCCGTCTGCGACGCCGTCGCTGAACTCGAGGGTGGGCTCGGGGACCGTGAAGCCGGCCGTGGTGAGGGCTGCGACGACGTCGGCGACGGGGGCACCGGCCAGGCCGGTGGGGACCGTGCGCATGTCGGGGCCCTTGGAGACGGTGAGGGCGACGGAACCCTCCTTGCGGACGCGCTCGCCCTCACCGGGGTCCGCGGCGACGATCGCGCCGAACGGGACGCTGGGGTCGAACTCCTCCGTCGGGTCGGCCGTGAGGCCGGCTGCCGCCAGGGCCTGCTGGGCGACG
>NZ_DAORSQ010000080.1:0-12484 GCF_035443605.1 Actinotalea sp.
CCTCGGCGATCTTCTTGCTCATGATCGAGCTCGCGATGAGCGGGATGGCCTCGACCGTGCCGGTGACGTCCCGCAGCGCGTACAGCTTGCGGTCCGCCGGGGCCAGCCCGGAGCCCGCCTGGCAGATGACGGCACCGACGTCCTCGAGCTGGGTCATCATCTCGTCGTTGCTCAGCGCAGCGCGCCACCCGGGGATGGCCTCGAGCTTGTCCAGCGTGCCCCCGGTGTGGCCGAGGCCGCGCCCCGAGAGCTGCGGCACCGCCACGCCGCAGGCGGCCACGAGGGGCGCCAGCGGCAGGGTGATCTTGTCCCCGACGCCACCCGTCGAGTGCTTGTCCGCCGTCGGGCGCGACAGGCCGGAGAAGTCCATCCGCTCGCCCGAGGCGATCATCGCCCCGGTCCACCGCGCGATCTCCGCGCGGTCCATCCCGTTGAGCAGGATGGCCATCGCCAGCGCCGACATCTGCTCGTCCGCCACCACGCCGCGCGTGTAGGCGTCGATCACCCAGTCGATCTGGGGGTCGGAGAGCCGGCCGTGGTCCCGCTTGGTGCGGATGACGTCGACGGCGTCGAAGGGTTCGTGCGTGCTCGACATGGGTACCTCTCAGGCTCGGGTCACGAGATCGTCGGGACCGAAGGCGTCGGGAAGGACGTCGGACATCGATCGGATGCCGCTCACCGTCTCGACGAGCAGGTCGGCGCCACCGTGCTCCCACAGGAGCTGGCGGCACCGCCCGCAGGGCATCAGGGTGTTGCCGTGCGCATCGACGCACGTGAAGGCGACCAGCCGCCCGCCGCCGCTCACGTGCAGCGCGCTGACCAGGGCGCACTCGGCGCACAGGGTCAGGCCGTACGAGGCGTTCTCGACGTTGCAGCCGACCACCACGCGGCCGTCGTCGACCAGCGCGGCGACGCCAACGGGGAAGTGCGAGTACGGCACGTAGGCGCGCGTCATGACCTCGGCTGCCGCCGCGCGCAGCGCGGACCAGTCGATGGGCCGGCCGCCCGGGGTCGTCGCGCTCACTTGACGTACGGGATGCCCTCGGCGGCGGGTGCGCGCACCCGGCCGACGAGCCCGGCGACAGCGAAGATCGTCGCCAGGTAGGGCAGCATCGCGAGGAACTCGCTGGGGATGGGCGAGCCGAGGTTGCCCAGCACGCGACGCAGCGAGTCCGCGAAGCCGAAGAGCAGGGCCGCGGCCAGCGCGCCCCTGGGGCTCCACCGGCCGAGGATCATCGCGGCCAGGGCGATGTAGCCCTTGCCGGACGTCAGCTCCTTGGTGAAGGCCAGGCCGGCTGCGACGAGCGCCGCACCGCCCAGGCCCGCGACCGCACCGCCGAGCACGGTGTTGCGCACGCGCGTGCGGTTGACGTTGATGCCCACCGTGTCGGCGGCCTTGGGGTGCTCGCCGACGGAGCGCATCCGCAGGCCCCACCGGCTGCGGAAGACCATCACCTGGAGCACCGCCACGGCGATGTACATGAGGTAGATGACCAGCGAGTGGTTGAACAGCACCGGGCCGATGACCGGGATCTGCGAGAGCACCGGGATGGGCAGCGTGGGCAGCCGCGGCGGGGAGTTGAGCGTCTGCGGGTTGTCCGTCAGCAGGGTGGAGAACAGGTAGTTCGTCAGGCCGATGACCAGCACGTTGAGCACGACGCCGACGATGATCTGGTCGATGCGGTAGCGCACCGCGAAGGTGACGAGCACCCAGCCCACGAGCGCCCCGGCGAGGGGCGCCGCGATCATCCCGGCGTAGGCGTTGCCCGTGAGGCTGCCGACGACGACCGCGAGGAAGGCCCCGCCGAGCAGCTGGCCCTCGATGGCGATGTTGATGATGCCCGAGCGCTCGCAGAGCATGCCCGCCAGGGCGCCGAAGACCAGCGGCACGGAGAGGGTCAGCGCACCCGCGAGCAGGATCGTCAGGGGCAGGGCGTTGGTGTTGCCCGCCATCACCCACACGAGGAAGGCAAGGAGCACGAGCCCGCCGAAGGTGATCGGCAGCCAGACCGGCACGTCGATCCGCCGCGAGGTGGCCCACGCGGCCCAGCCGGCCAGGACCAGCGCGACCGACGAGAGCAGCAGCGCGGTGAGCTGGGACGGCACCGCGAACGGTGCGATGGTGACGAAGTCGTTGGCCGAGGCGACCATGAAGGTCGTCGTCGCGTCGGGATCCGTGCCCAGGGCGAAGACCACGAGGGACAGCAGGGCCACGCCCAGGTAGAGCACCGGTGCACGCCAGGCGATCTTGGCCTGGACCGCAGCGGCGGTGGACGGGGTGTCGACGACCACGGTCTGCGCGCTCATGCGCGGGCCTCCTTCATCTGGTAGCCGAACAGCTGGGCGATCCGGTGGATGACCGAGAGCTCACGGACGAGCACCGGCGCCGCGATGAGCAGGACGATCGACGCCTGGATGACGAGCACGATGTCGATGGGCGTGTTGGCCGACGTCTGCATGAGCGGCGACCCCGCCCTCAGCGCACCGAAGAGGATCGCGGCGAGCACCGTGCCGAGGGGCTTGGACCGGCCGAGCAGGGCGACCGTGATCGCGTCGAAGCCGATCGACCCGGCGCTGGAGGCCTGCAACGTCTTGTCGGTGCCGAGGATCTGCGCCGCGCCGCCGAGACCTGCGAGCCCACCGGCGGTGAGCATGACGAGCACGAAGACGAGGTTGACCCTGATGCCCGCCGTGCGGGCCGCGCGCTGGTTGGCGCCGACGGCCCGGAACTGGAAGCCGATCACCGAGCGCTCCATGAGCCACCACACGGCGACCGCTGCGACGAGCGCCACGACGAAGCCCCAGTGCAGCCGGAAGCTCGGGCCGAGCATCAGCGGGAACGTCGCCGTGGGCGCCACCGCAGGGGAGATCGGCCGGCTGCCGCCCTGGGCGAGCAGCGGCGTGGTGAGCAGGTAGGAGATGAGGTAGAACGAGATCGAGTTGAGCATGATCGTGACGATCACCTCGTTGGCGCCCGTCCTGGCCTTGAGGAAGCCGGCGATCCCGGCCCATGCCGCGCCCGCGACCAGCGCAGCCAGGCACGCCACCGCGAGGTGCACCCCGCTCGGCAGGCCGAACGAGATGCCGACCCACGTGGCCGCGGCGGCCCCCAGGAGCACCTGGCCCTGGGCGCCGATGTTGAACAGGCCGGAGCGGAAGCCGACGGCGAGCCCGAGCCCGGCGAAGATGAGCGGGACCGACGCCGTCAGCGTCTCGGTGATCGGTCGGATGCGGCGAACCCCCTCGGCCTGGTAGTCGAAGATCGCCCCGCGGAACAGCGCGGAGTAGGCGCTGAAGATCGCGTCCCACGCGGCTCCGAAGAAGTCGCTCGGCCGCGCGAAGAGGTAGACCGCCGCGGCCTGGACCTCGGCGTTGGCCGCCGCGATGAGCACCGAGGACGCCAGGAGCGCCATGACGATGGCCAGCGTGATCGTCAGCCAGGACGCGTCGAGCACGCGCTGCAGCAGGGACGGCTCGTGCTCCGTCCCGCTCGGCGGCGTGGCGGCCGAGGCCACGACGGTCTCGGTGCTCACTGGACCTCCCCGTCCTCGGTGCTGGTGGTGGTCGGGCCGCTCGCTGGCGCCACGGGGGGTGCGGGCTCCGCGGGCGGCGGCGAGGCCGCCTGCTGCGCCTCCTCGAGGCTCGCGCCGGCCATCATGAGGCCGAGCACCTCGCGGCTGGTGCCAGCCGGGACCAGCCCGACGATCCGACCGCGATACATCACGGCGATCCGGTCCGAGAGCGCCAGCACCTCGTCGAGCTCGGTGGACACGATGATCACCGGGGTGCCGTTGTCCCGCTCCGCCACGATCCGCTTGTGCACGAACTCGATCGAGCCGACGTCGAGGCCGCGCGTGGGCTGGGAGGCGACGAGGAGGCGCAGCGGGCGCGACATCTCGCGGGCCAGCACCACCTTCTGCTGGTTGCCGCCGGACAGCGTGCTCACGGGGTCCTGGATCGACGTGATCCGGACGTCGAACTCGACCACCTGGCGGTCGGCGTTCTCGGCCACGCGTCGGGGGCTCAGCGAGCCGGCCGACGCGAAGGGCGGCTGGGCGTGCAGGTCGAGGATGAGGTTCTCCGCGATGGAGAACGAGGAGATGAGGCCGTCGGTGCTGCGGTCCTCCGGGACGAAGCCCACGCCAGCGCGGAGCACGGCGTCGACGGTCTTGCCGAGCAGCTCCTCGCCGTCGAGCGTGATGGAGCCGGCCGTCGCGTGCCGCAGGCCGAGGATGGTCTCGGCGAGCTCGGACTGGCCGTTGCCCTGCACACCGGCGATCGAGACGATCTCCCCGCGGCGGACGTCGAAGGAGATGTCGTCGACGACGCGCGTGCCGACGGGGTCGATGACGGTCAGGTGCGAGACCTGGAACGTCGCGTCGCCCGGGGTGGCGACGTCCTTGTCGACACCGAGGTCGACCGTCCGACCCACCATGAGGGAGGCGAGCTCGACCTCGCTGTCGTGCGGGCTCGCCGTCCCGACGACCTTGCCGCGACGGATGACGGTGATCCGGTCCGCGACCGCGCGGACCTCGCGCAGCTTGTGGGTGATGAAGACGATCGACGTGCCGGCGTCCTTGAGCTGGCGCATGATCCCGATGAGCTCGTCGGTCTCCTGCGGCGTCAGCACCGCGGTGGGCTCGTCGAGGATGAGCACCTTGGCGTCGCGGCTCAGGGCCTTGATGATCTCGACGCGCTGCTGGACGCCCACCGGCAGGTTCTCGACCAGCTCGTCGGGGTCGACAGCGAAGCCGAAGCGGTCGGAGATCTCCTTGACCCGACGGCGGGCCTCGGCGAGGTCGATGAGCCCGGCGACGCCCTGGACGGGCTCGTGGCCGAGCACCACGTTCTCGGCCACCGTGAACACGGGGACGAGCATGAAGTGCTGGTGGACCATCCCGATGCCGGCCGCCATCGCCTGGCCCGGGCCGGCGAACCGCACCGGGGTGTCGTCGACGAGGATCTCCCCGTCGTCCGGGTCGTAGAGGCCGTACAGGACGTTCATCAGGGTCGACTTGCCGGCACCGTTCTCGCCGAGCAGGGCGTGGATCTCGCCCTGCTCGAACGTCAGATCGATCGAGTCGTTGGCGACCAACGGCCCGAACCGCTTGGTGATGCCTCGCAGCTCCAGCTTCACGGCGTCGTTGCCTTCCCCTCGGGTCCTGATGGTGACACTAGCGAGATCGTCCGGCGCCGTCCGTTCGAGCGGCGCCGGACAGACCGGTGGCCCGGGGCGGGTGCGCCCCGGGCCACCGGTCGTGCCTCAGTTCTGGCTCGGCGACTCGACCACGAGGTCGCCCGCGATGATCTGGGCCTTGAGGTCCGCGATCGTCGCCTGGAGCTCCGCCGGGACGGTCGCCTCGAAGTCGTGCAGCGGCGCCAGGTCGACGCCACCGTTCTCGAGGGTGCCGACGTACGGCTCGGAGGAGAAGCCGCCGTCGACCGCTGCGGCGATCGTGTCGAACACCGAGTTGCCGATGAGCTTCATGACGGAGGTCAGCAGCAGGCTCGTGTAGTCGGCGTTCGCCGCCTGCAGGAAGCCGTCCGAGTCGACCCAGATGACCGAGACGCCCTCGGCCTGCGAGGCCGCGTTGAGCGAGCCGGCGCCGACCGGGCCGGCGACCGGCAGGATGACGTCGGCGCCCGACGCGATGAACTGCTCGGTCGTGGTGCGGCCGGCCTCGGTGTCGGAGAAGTTGCCGATCATCGAGCCGTTCTGCGCGGCCTTGTCCCAGCCCAGGACGTTGACGGCGGTGCCGTTGTCCTCGGCCCACTTCATGGCGCCGTCGTAGAAGCCGTCCATGAAGATCGTGACGGACGGGAAGGGCATGCCGCCGTAGGTGGCGATCGTCTTGCTCACCGAGGTGCCCGCGGCGAGGTAGCCGGCGAGGAACGCGGCCTCGTGGGTGTTGAAGAGGATCGGCTTGGCGTTGTCGTAGGTGACCGGCGCGAAGTCGGCGTCGCTGAACGAGGAGTCGATCAGGGCGAAGTTGATGTCGGGGTTGGCCTCGGCACCCGCCTGGATGGCGTCCTCGAGGGCGAACCCGACGCCGATGATGAGGTCGCAGCCCTCCTGGACCATGGAGTCGACGTTGGCCGTGTACTGGCCGGGGTCGGAGGACTCGGCCGACTTGATCGTGACGCCGAGCTCGCTCTCCGCGCGCTCCAGGCCCTCGTAGCCGGACTGGTTGAACGAGGCGTCGTCGAAGCCGCCCTCGTCCGACACCATGCACGCGGTGTACTCGACGGTCTCCTCGGTCGTCTCCTCGGGTGCCGAGGTCTCCTCGGCCTCCTCCTCGGGGGCGGCCGCACAGGCCGCCAGGACCAGGGCCGTCGCGGTGGCCAGCACCGCAGCTCGCATCACTGTCTTCACGTCGTCACTCCTGTTTGTCTGACGCTGGGCCGCACCCGCACGGACCCACGACGCGCACCGTTGCGCACCGCGGGCAGCCCGAGCGGGTCGGCTGCTGTAGGTCGAACACTAATGGGGTCCACGCTGCGCCCGTGTTACCGACCGGTACCACGCAGGTGTCGTTACCCAACTGGAACGTTGCCGCCGACGACGTGCGGCGCGTGCCCACCGGCCAGGACGGCCACCCTGGCGAGCAGCCGCGAGCCGATCGCGATGGCGCGCTCGTCGACGTCCAGGTCACCCTGATGGATGTCGTAGGTGCGCCCGCCGGGGGTCCTGGTGCCCAGCCGCACCATCGCGCCCGGGGCGCGCGTGAGCAGCCAGGCGAAGTCCTCGCCGCCCAGGGACTGCTCGGTGAGGACCACGGAGTCCGGCCCGAGCACCTCGCGCGCTGCGGCGTCGATGAGGCGCGTCGCAACGTCGTCGTTGTCGACCGGCGGCACGCCGCGCTGGTGCTGCACCTCGACCGCGACCTGGTAGGGCGCCACGACGTGCTCGACGGCCTCGCGCAGCACCGCCGCCGCCTCGTCCCACGCGCGCGGGTCGAGGCAGCGCAGCGTGCCGCGCACGTGCCCTGCCGACGGGATCGCGTTGTGCGCGGTCCCGGCGTGCACCTGCCCCCACGTGAGGTTGACCCCCGCCCGCGGGTCCATCCGGCGGCCGAGCACGGCCGGGACCTGGGTGATGACCTGCCCGAGCGCGAACACCACGTCCCCCGTGAGGTGCGGGCGCGACGTGTGCCCGCCCGTCGACGTGAGGGTGACGGTGACCGGGTCGGAGGCCGAGGTGATGGGGCCGATCCGCGAGCCGATCCGCCCGACGTCGAGCTTGGGCTCGGCGTGCACGGCGAACACCTGGGCGATCCCCTCCATCGCGCCGGCATCGATCGCGTCGAGGGCGCCGCCGGGCTGCACCTCCTCCGCGGCCTGGAAGAGCAGCCGGACACCCGTGCCGAGCCGGCCCTCTGCGGCGAGCCGTGCCAGCGCGAGGCCCGCCCCGAGCACGACCGCCGTGTGCACGTCGTGCCCGCACGCGTGCGCGAAGCCCGCGTTGACCGACGCCCACGGGTGCCCGCACGTGTCGGCGACCGGCAGCGCGTCGAGGTCGGCGCGCAGCATCACGCGGCGCCGACCGGAGGCCGCCGGCGTCGGTCCGAGGTCGCAGACCAGCCCGGTGCCCGGCAGCAGGCGCGGGTTCAGCCCGGCGGCGCGCAGCCGTTCGGCGACGAGGTCGGTTGACCGACGCTCGGTGCGGCCCGGCTCGGGGTGGGCGTGCAGGTCGCGGCGCACGGCCACCATCTCGGCTGCCCGCTCCTGCACGAGCGCGGTGATCCGCTGGGTCACGGAGGCGTCGGGCTGCAGCACACCACGAGCCTAGGTCCTCCGGGCGCACGGCCCCCGGTGGACGGCGATCCGCGAGCGGGGCGTCGGCGGCCGGACGGTCCGCGGTGCCGCTCAGAGCAGGTCGGTGCGCCCCGCGTCGCGCAGCGCGTCGACCACGGCCTTGAGCCGCTGGGCGTGCGCGCGGGTGGTCACGAGCAGCGCGTCCGGCGTGTCGACGACGACGGCGTCCGGCACCCCGAGGACCACCACGGTGCGTCCGGTGCCGGGCACGACGAGCGACCCCGCCGCATCGAGCGCCAGCACGTCGGCGGCGTCACCGAGCACGCGGACCTCGCCGCCGGGCAGCAGGTCGCGCAGGGCGGCGAAGTCGCCGATGTCGTCCCAGCCGAAGTCGCCCGGCACGACGGCGAGCCCGCCGGTCGCCGCGACCGGCTCGGCGATCGCGTGGTCGACCGCGATCTTGAGCAGCCCCGGCCAGACCGCGTCGCGCACCTGAGCGCGCCGCCCGGTGTCCCAGGCCGCCGCGATCTCGCGCAGCCCGGCGTGCAGCTCCGGCTGGAGCCGGGCCAGGTGGTCGAGCAGCACCTGGGCCCGGGCGAGGAACATCCCGGCGTTCCACCGGTACTCACCGGTGGCCAGGTAGGCAGCGGCCGTCGCCTCGTCCGGCTTCTCGGTGAAGCCGAGCACGGCGCGGGCACCCGGGGCGTCGGCCAGGCCGAGCGACGGCCCCATCCGCACGTAGCCGAGCGCCGTCGACGGACCGGTGGCGGCGATCCCGATGGTGACGACGTGACCGTCGCGGGCAGCGACGACCCCCTGTCGCACGGCGTCGGCGAAGCCAGGGCCGGAGTCGATGACGTGGTCGGCGGCGAACGAGCCGATGACGACGTCGCCCTCGCGTTCCACCAGGACGGCGGCGGCCAGGCCGATCGCGGCCATCGAGTCGCGCGGGGAGGGCTCGGCGAGCACGGCACCGGGACCCAGCTCCGGCAGCTGGGCGCGCACGGCGCCCTCGTGGCGCGCCCCGGTGACCACCACGACGCCGTCGGGCCCGGTCAGCGGCAGCAGCCGGTCCACGGTCGCCTGGAGCAGGGTCCGGCCGCCGCCGGTGAGGTCGAGCAGGAACTTCGGCGCCCCGGCGCGCGACAGCGGCCACAGGCGGGTACCCGCGCCACCGGCGGGGACGACGGCGCGGAAGCCGGGGACGGGTGCGGTGCTGGCCATGGCCGCGATCCTGCCAGTCCCACGCCCGCGGGGCCACGGCCGGGGCCACGAACGGGGCCACGGGTGACGATGTCGTGGCGCCCGTGGACCTGTCGGCCGGAGTGGCTAGAGTCGGACGTACAGTGGCCAGGGTCCCACCGGGCCGCTGCCCCGCACCGACGACAAGGTCCAGCCGGCGTCGTCGCCGAACCGCAGGAGGACGTCCGTGCCCGACGCACCGGCAGGCACGCTGTACCGCGGCCGCGAGGGGATGTGGACCTGGGTCGCCCACCGGGTCACGGGGTTCCTCATCTTCTTCTTCCTGCTCGTCCACGTGCTCGACACCTCGCTCGTGCGGCTGTCCCCCGAGGCGTACAACGCCGTCATCGGCACCTACAAGAACCCGATCATGGGGCTCGGCGAGGCCGGTCTGGTGGCCGCGATCGTCTTCCACGCGTTCAACGGTGTCCGGATCATGCTCGTCGACTTCTGGTCCCAGGGCGTGCGCCACCAGCGCGTCATGTTCTGGGTGGTCATGGGCCTGTTCGTCGTGACGATGGCTGGCTTCCTGCCGCGGCACCTCATGCACGTCTTCGGGGGGAACTGATGACCGCCACCACGAGCGCAGCCACCATCCCGGCACCGCGCAGCCCTCTGTCCGGCCGCCGCACCACGCGGACCAACGTGGAGATGTACAGCTGGCTGTTCATGCGTGCGTCCGGTGCGCTGCTCCTCGTGCTGATCTTCACCCACCTGTTCGTCAACCTCATGGTGGGCGACGGGATCACCGCGATCGACTTCGGCTTCGTCGCGGGCAAGTGGGCCTCGCCGGTGTGGCAGGTCTGGGACCTGCTCATGCTCTGGCTCGCGATGATCCACGGCACCAACGGGATCAAGACGATCATCAACGACTACGCCGAGAAGGCGCGGACGCGCCTGGTGCTCAAGGGCGCCCTCTACCTGGCGTTCACGGTTGTCGTCGTGCTCGGCACCCTGGTCATCTTCACCTTCGACCCGTGCCCGACGGTCGGCCCCGCCGATCTCCTGCCCGACTTCTGCACCGCCTGAGCCCGGCCGCCGCCCGACGCCCGCAGCCACTGACGCACGACGAAGGACCGAGAGCATGCAGACCCACCAGTACGACGTCGTCATCGTCGGCGCCGGCGGCGCGGGGATGCGGGCCGCGCTGGAGTCCTCCAGCCGCGCCCGCACGGCCGTGCTGACCAAGCTGTACCCGACGCGGTCCCACACCGGCGCGGCCCAGGGCGGCATGTGCGCCGCGCTGGCCAACGTCGAGGAGGACAACTGGGAGTGGCACACGTTCGACACCGTCAAGGGCGGTGACTACCTCGTCGACCAGGACGCCGCCGAGGTGATGGCCAAGGAGGCCATCGACGCGGTGCTCGACCTCGAGCGGATGGGCCTGCCGTTCAACCGGACGCCCGAGGGCAGGATCGACCAGCGACGCTTCGGCGGGCACACCCGCAACCACGGCGAGGCCGCCGTGCGCCGGGCCTGCTACGCGGCCGACCGCACCGGCCACATGATCCTGCAGACCCTCTACCAGCAGTGCGTCAAGCAGGACGTCGCCTTCTTCAACGAGTTCTACGTCCTGGACGTGCTGCTCGACACCGACCTCATGACCGACCCGGCGCCCGGCGAGCCCGTGCGCGTCAGCGGCGTGGTGGCCTACGAGCTGGCGACCGGCGAGATCCACGTGTTCCGCGCCAAGTCCGTCGTGTTCGCCACCGGGGGCGCGGGCAAGATCTACAAGACGACGTCCAACGCGCACACCCTGACGGGTGACGGGATGGCCCTGACCCTGCGGCGCGGCATCCCGCTCGAGGACATGGAGTTCTTCCAGTTCCACCCGACGGGCCTTGCCGGCCTGGGCATCCTGCTCTCCGAGGCCGCGCGCGGCGAGGGAGCCATCCTGCGCAACGGCGACGGCGAGCGGTTCATGGAGCGCTACGCCCCCACCATCAAGGACCTGGCACCGCGCGACATCGTCGCCCGGGCCATGGCCAACGAGGTCCGCGAGGGCCGCGGTGCCGGGCCGAACAAGGACTACGTCCTGCTCGACCTCACGCACCTCGAACCGGCGCACATCGAGGCCAAGCTGCCGGACATCACCGAGTTCGCGCGCACCTACCTGGGCATCGAGCCGTTCACCGAGCCGGTGCCGGTCTACCCGACCGCGCACTACCTCATGGGCGGCATCCCCACGACCATCGACGCCGAGGTGCTGCGCACCAACACCGACGTCGTCGGCGGGCTGTTCGCCGCCGGGGAGTGCGCCTGCGTGTCCGTGCACGGGTCCAACCGGCTGGGCACCAACTCGCTGCTCGACATCAACGTCTTCGGCCGGCGGGCGGGGCTGGCGGCCGCCGCCTACGCCGCGACCGCGGACTGGATCGACCTGCCGGCCGACCCGGCGGGCGCCGTCGTCGGCGAGCTGGAGCGGATGCGTGGCGCCGTGACCGGCGAGCGCGTGTCCGACGTCCGCAAGGCGCTGCAGGAGACGATGGACGCGAACGCCCAGGTGTTCCGCACGGCCGAGTCGCTCGAACGGGCGCTGGCCGACATCGCCGTGCTCCAGGAGCGCTACCGGACGGTGAGCGTGCAGGACAAGGGCTCGCGGTTCAACACCGACCTGCTCGAGGCGCTCGAGCTGGGCTTCCTGCTCGACCTCGCCGAGGTCGTCGTCGTCGGCGCGCTGGCGCGCCAGGAGTCGCGGGGCGGGCACTTCCGCGAGGACTTCCCCACGCGCGACGACGAGCGGTTCATGCAGCACACCATGGCCTACCTCCGACCCGCGGGTCCCGCTGCGCCGGGTGCGCCCCGGGTCCGCCTGGACCACAAGCCGGTGACCGTGACCCGCTACCAGCCGATGGAGCGCAAGTACTGATGACCGCCGTCGACACTGCCGCAGCCAGCCCCGCCGCGAAGATCGGTGCGGTGCCGAGCTTCGACGTCACGCTCCGGATCCGCCGGTTCGACCCGGAGGCCGCCTCCCCCGAGCCGTACTGGGAGGAGTTCACCGTCACCGCGCACGGCACGGACCGCGTGCTCGACGCGATGCACACGGTCAAGTGGGAGCTCGACGGCACCCTGACGTTCCGCCGCTCGTGCGCGCACGGGATCTGCGGCTCTGACGCGATGCGGATCAACGGCCGCAACCGACTGGCCTGCAAGACCCTCCTCAAGGACCTCGACCCGCGCAAGCCGATCACCATCGAGCCCATCAAGGGCCTGCCGGTGATCAAGGACCTGGTCGTCGACATGGAGCCGTTCTTCGCCTCGTTCCGCGAGGTCATGCCCTTCCTCGTCACGGGCGGCAACGCGCCGTCGGCCGAGCGCCTGCAGTCCCCCGAGCAGCGCGCGCGCTACGACGACACCACCAAGTGCATCCTGTGCGCCGCGTGCACCACGTCGTGCCCGGTGTTCTGGACCGACGGCCAGTACTTCGGCCCCGCGGCGATCGTCAACGCGCACCGGTTCATCTTCGACTCGCGCGACGAGGGCG
>NZ_DAORSQ010000081.1:0-12246 GCF_035443605.1 Actinotalea sp.
TCGTGCGCGGCGACGTGCCCGAGACCCTCAAGGACAAGCAGCTCTACACGCTCGACCTCGGCGCGCTCGTGGCCGGCTCGCGCTACCGCGGCGACTTCGAGGAGCGCCTCAAGAAGGTCCTCAAGGAGATCCGCACGCGCGGCGACATCATCCTGTTCATCGACGAGATCCACACCCTCGTCGGGGCGGGTGCGGCCGAGGGCGCGATCGACGCCGCCAGCATCCTCAAGCCCATGCTGGCTCGCGGCGAGCTGCAGACCATCGGGGCGACCACCCTGGAGGAGTACCGCAAGCACGTCGAGAAGGACGCAGCCCTCGAGCGCCGGTTCCAGCCCATCCAGGTCGCCGAGCCGAACCTCCAGCACGCCATCGAGATCCTCAAGGGGCTGCGCGACCGCTACGAGGCGCACCACCGCGTCTCCATCACCGACGGCGCACTCGTGGCCGCCGCGACGCTGGCAGACCGGTACGTCAACGACCGGTTCCTGCCCGACAAGGCGATCGACCTCATCGACGAGGCCGGCGCGCGCCTGCGCATCCGCCGGATGACCGCGCCGCCGGAGCTGCGCGACCTCGACGAGAAGATCGCCGAGGCGCGCCGCGACAAGGAGTCGGCGATCGACGAGCAGGACTTCGAGAAGGCCGCGCGGCTGCGCGACGTCGAGAAGCAGCTCGGCCAGCAGCGCGTCGAGAAGGAGAAGGCCTGGAAGTCCGGGGACCTGGACACCGTGGCCGAGGTCGACGAGGAGCTCATCGCCGAGGTGCTGGCCATGTCCACCGGGATCCCGGTGTTCAAGCTCACCGAGGAGGAGTCCAGCCGGCTGCTCCACATGGAGGACGAGCTCCACAAGCGCGTCGTCGGCCAGGAGGCGGCCATCAAGGCGCTGTCCCAGGCCATCCGCCGCACGCGGGCCGGGCTCAAGGACCCCAAGCGCCCGGGCGGGTCGTTCATCTTCGCCGGCCCCACGGGCGTCGGGAAGACCGAGCTGGCGCGTGCGCTGGCGGAGTTCCTCTTCGGCGACGAGGACGCGCTCATCCAGCTCGACATGAGCGAGTTCTCCGAGAAGCACACCGTCTCGCGGCTGTTCGGCTCGCCCCCCGGCTACGTCGGGTACGACGAGGGCGGTCAGCTCACCGAGAAGGTGCGCCGTCGGCCGTTCTCCGTCGTGCTCTTCGACGAGGTCGAGAAGGCGCACGCGGACATCTTCAACTCGCTGCTGCAGATCCTCGAGGACGGTCGCCTGACCGACTCCCAGGGCCGGGTGGTCGACTTCAAGAACACCGTCATCATCATGACCACCAACCTCGGCACGCGGGACATCGCCAAGGGTCTGCAGACCGGCTTCCAGGCCGGCGGGGACCTGTCGACGTCGTACGAGCGGATGAAGGCGAAGGTCGGCGACGAGCTCAAGCAGCACTTCCGGCCGGAGTTCCTCAACCGGGTCGACGACATCGTCGTCTTCCCGCAGCTGTCGCAGGACGAGATCATCAAGATCGTCGACCTGATGATCGCCAAGCTGGCCCAGCGCCTGCGCGACAAGGACATGGGCATCGAGCTCACGACCGCCGCCAAGCGCCTGCTCTCGGAGAAGGGCTACGACCCCGTGCTCGGGGCCCGGCCGTTGCGCCGTGCCATCCAGCGCGAGATCGAGGACCAGCTCTCGGAGAAGATCCTCTTCGGCGAGCTGCGACCCGGCCAGACGGTGGTCGTCGACGCCGAGGGCGAGGGCCTGCTCGGGGAGTTCATCTTCAGCGGCATCGGCAAGGAGCAGCCGGACCTCGCCGAGGAGCCGGTCGGGGTCGCCGTCTCGTCGATGCCGCCGCTGACCACCACGGAGGACACGCCCGCCGAGGGCTGACCGCCACCCACGACACCGACGGCCGTCCTGCACCGCGCAGGGCGGCCGTCGGTGTCACAGTGGGCGCGTGCCGACCAGCGAGCCCCGCCAGAGCCACCTGCACCGCCTGCCTCGTGCCGCGCCGCGTGACCGGGGTGTCGACCCCGCGGGCATCGCCGCGTTCCTGGCCGACGTCGAACGCAGCGGGCTCGGCCTGCACAGCCTCATGGTGGTGGCCCGCGGTGCGGTGGTCGCCGAGGGCTGGTGGGCGCCCTACGCCGCCGAGCTGCCGCACCAGCTCTTCTCGCTGAGCAAGAGCGTCACCGCCACGGCCGTGGGGTTCGCCGAGGCGGAGGGTCTGCTGTGCCTGGACGACCCGGTGCTCCAGTGGTGCGGGGACCGTGCGCCGAGCGACCCGAGCGCCTACCTGCGCGCGATGCGGATCGAGCACCTGCTCACCATGACGGCGGGGCACGACGTGGACCCGAGCGACGCGGTGTTCGACCGCCAGGACTGGGTCAGGGCCTTCCTCGCGACGCCGGTGGACCATGAGCCCGGGGCGCACTTCGTCTACAACACGGCGGCGACCTACGTGCTGTCGGCGATCGTGCAGCGAGCCAGCGGGCAGCGCCTGGTGGACTACCTGCGACCCCGGCTCCTCGACCCGCTGGGCGTCGTCGGCGCCACGTGGCAGCGGTGCCCGCAGGGTGTGGACACCGGGGGCTTCGGGCTGTCGATGCGCACCGAGGACGTGGCCTGCCTGGGCCAGCTCTACCTCGCGGGCGGCACGTGGGACGGGCGGCAGGTGCTCCCGCCGGGCTGGGTGGAGCGCGCGACGGCGCGGCACGTCCCCAGTGGCGAGGGCGAGGGCGACTGGGACCAGGGCTACGGCTACCAGTTATGGCGGAGCCGGCACGGCTACCGGGGCGACGGCGCGTTCGGCCAGTTCGCGCTCGTGCTGCCGGAGCAGGAGGCCGTGGTCGCGATGACCGCGGGCGAGGGCGACATGGCAGCGATCCTCGACCGGGTGTGGACCCACCTGCGGCCGGCCCTCGACGCGGGGCAGGCGCCCGGAGCCGGGCTCGCGGTTGCGCCCGACCCCGAGCCCGTCGACGTCGACCTGGCCGCGCGCCTCGCGGGGCTGCACGTCCCGTGGCCCGTGGGCGCGCCGGTGACCCGGCCGCTCACCGTGCGTCTGGACGAGAACCCGCTCGGCATCGTGACCGCACACGTCGAGCCGCACCCCGACGGTGCGCGCGTGCGCCTGGCCGGCGCAGTCGCTGTCGACCTCGTCGCCGGCCACCACGCGTGGGTCCGCGGCCGCACCACTGCTCGCCTCGCGGACGACACGAGCGCGTCGGCGGCCCCCGGGGACGCCACGGCGGACGCCACCGCGTCGGTCGCCGCAGCGCCCGCTGCCGCCCAGGCACCTGCAGCCCCCGTCGCCCTCGCCGCGGCGTGGACCTCGCCGAGCACCCTCGAGCTGCGGCTCTGCTGGGTGGACGGCCCGTTCGCCCTGCGGGTCGTGGCGCACCTGGCCCAGGACGCGGTGCCGGTCCCGGTCCGGGTCGACCCGGAGCTCACCGTGGCGTTCGGCCCCACCCGTCTGGCCCAGATGACGGGTGTCGCCGAGATCGGGGTGCACCTCGAGCCGTGAGGCTCAGGAGGTGGGGGTGCCCGGCCCGGCCGGCGTGCGCACGGCCGCCAGCCCCGGCTCGGCTCGACATCGCCGGCGGCAGCGGCGAGGGTGGCCGGGTGCGACTCCTCACCCTCGGCGGGACCGGCTTCCTCTCCGGAGCGGTCGTCGACGCGGCGCTCGCGCGGGGCCACGACGTCGTCGTCGTGCACCGCGGTCTGCGCGGCTCGCCGCCGCCGGGCGTCCGCTCGGTGGTCGCGGACCGCGACGACGCCGCCGGCCTGGCCCGCGCCCTCGGCCCCCTGCTCGTCGGTCCGGGCGCCCCGGACGCCGTCATCGACACGTGCGGCTACACCGTCGCGGGCGCGGCGGCCGCGGCACGGGTGCTCGGCGACGTCCCGCGATACGTCCAGGTGAGCAGCATCAGCGCCTACCGGCACTGGCCGCCGGGCCCGGTGCGCTCGGAGGACGACGAGACGTTCGGCCCGGAGGACGACCTCACCGCGTACGGCCCGATGAAGGCCCAGAGCGAGCTCGTGCTGGGCGCGGCGCTCGGCGCGCGTCTGCTGGCCGTGCGGGCCGGGCTCATCGTCGGCCCGGGGGACCGCACCCGGCGCCTGACCGGATGGCTGCACCGGATCGCCACCCGGCCGCGCGTGGCGGTGCCCGCGGGCCTGGACCAGCCAATCGCCGTCGTCGACGTCCGCGACCTCGCGGGCTGGCTCGTCGAGGCCGCGGGGCGGCCGTGGTCGGGGGCGGTCACCGCCACCGGGCCGGCGGGCATGGCGACGTTCGGCGGGCTGCTCGAGGCGTGCCGGGCGGCGGTGCTCGCGGCGGGCGGCACGGCGGCGACGCTCGTCCCGCTCGCCGACGACGTGCTGCTGGCCGGCGGCGTGCAGCCGTGGTCCGACCTGCCGTTCTGGCTGCCGGCCGACGTCGCGCGCACCGCGTGGGACGTCGACACGCGCCGCGCGCGCGAGCTGGGCCTGCCCACCCGGGCGGTGGAGCTGTCGGTGGCCGACGCCTGGGCCTGGGTGCTCGCGAGCGGGCTCGACCACCCCGACGTGCCAGCGCACGTCGAGGCGCTGGCGCGGTGAGTCAGACCCCGGCGTCGAACCCCAGCTGGCGCCAGGCCTCGTACGTCGCCACCGCCACGCAGTTGGCCAGGTTGAGCGAGCGGCGCCCGGGCAGCATCGGGATGCGCACGTGCGCGGTGACGCGGGGGTGCGCGAGGACCTCGGCCGGCAGCCCGGTGGGCTCGGGGCCGAAGAGCAGCACGTCGTCGTCGGCGTAGGCGACGTCCGCGTACGACGTCGTGGCCTGGGTGGTGAAGGCGAGGACGCGCGCCCCGGGCACGGCGGCCAGCGCGGCCTCGAGGCCCGGGTGCACGACCGTGTGCGCGAGGTCGTGGTAGTCCAGGCCGGCGCGGCGCAGCTTGGGCTCGGACAGGTCGAAGCCCAGCGGCTCGACGAGGTGCAGCGTGGCCCCGGTCGCGGCGGACAGGCGGATCGCGTTGCCGGTGTTCCCGGCGATCCGCGGCTCGAAGAGCATGACGTGGAGCACCCGGGCAGTGTGCCATCCCACCCGCCCGCCGGGTGGGTCGGAGGTAGCGTGAGACGGAGGGGGCCGGGGCGCGACGCACGGTGGAGGAGTCGTCATGCGGGCAGCGACGGAGGGTCGGCGGGCGGAGCCCAGGGGAGGGGTACTGCGAGCCGGGGGGTGCGCCGCGGCGGCCGTTCCCGTGCTCGTCCTCGGGGCGCTCCTGGCGCTCCTGGCGGCCTGCTCGCCGCAGGACGGCCCGGCGACCGCCACCGTGCCCACGGCGAGCGAGACCCCGTCGGCCACCGCGGCACCGACCACGGAGCCCGGCCCCACGGCGAGCCCCACGCCGACCGTCGACCCGCGTCCCGCGCTCGCCGACCTCGTCGTCGCCACGTCCGGCCTCGGCCCGCTGACGCTGGGCATCGACCCGGCCGACAACCCCGGCGCCGCGATGATCGAGTACCGCCCGGACGCCTGCGCCGACGTCGAGGGCGGCGAGACCGGTGGGGACCCGGGCCGCTGGACCGCCTCGGGCTACCCGCTCGACGCCGTCGCGCACGGTGGCGAGGGGCCGGCGTTCGCCGTGGCGGTCGACCCGGTGCGCGGCGTGGTGCGGATCGACGTGCTCGGTGCGAGCCCGCGGACCGCCGGGGGGCTGGGCGTCGGCTCGCTGCTCGAGGAGGTCCAGGCGGCCTACCCGGGCCTCGAGGGCCCGTTCGAGGGCCCGATGTCCCGCTCGTGGTGGGTCGCGGACGGCGCCGGGATCATGGTCTTCGAGACCGAGCTCGACGGCGCCCTCGAGGGCGCAGCAACGGGCCCGGAGCGCGTCGAGCTCATCCACCTGCTCGTCCCGGACGCCGACCCGCGGTTCGGCGCCGTGCACTCCGGGAACGTCGCCGGCGCCTGCTGAGGCTCACCGGCGCACGCTCACCGCTGGCGGCGGCCCTCGGCCCGGTCCCGGATGCCGCGCAGCATCCGCTCCGTCATGACGCCGCTCAGCCAGCTCAGCGGGGGGATGAACCGGCCGGCCCAGCCGGCCTCGTAGGCGTAGCGCTCGCGCGCGACGAGTCGCGAGCCGCCGTCGCCGCTCGGCTCGACCACGAACGCCCAGACGAACCCCGCGGGGCTCGGACCGTCGTCGTCCACCGGGACGGCCCCGCGCAGCACGAGCGCGTGGTCCGGCTCGAGCGCGACGACCTCGAGCGCGACCTGGTCGGCGAGGTGGACGTCGTCGCCCACCGCGAGCCGCTGCCACGCCTCGACGATGCTGTCCGCGCTGTGGATGCGCAGACCCACGAGGTTCTCCAGGGCGTCGTAGGAGTAGAAGCCGCCGCGCCCCTGCCCGATCTGCACCAGCCACGGCCAGACGGCCGCGGGCGGTGCGGCGATCGTGATCGCGCGGGTCGCCACGAGGTCGGCCGGGCCGAGGTCGTCGCCGGGCAGCGCGGCGGCCCGCTCGGCGGCCGTGGCGCCCCAGCCGAGCTGCGCGCGGTGCGCCGCCCTGACCGCGAGGACGAGGGCAGCTGCCGCAGCGGCGGTGGTGGCGGCGGTGATCAGGAGTCGGGTGCGAGCCATGGTCCATCCCACACCGCCCACGGGGCTGCGGCCCGCGACCATGGGCCCGGGCGGCGGTAGCGTGGCGGGCGTGACCACTCCCTTCGTCGCCGCCGACGACCGCTACGCCGCCATGACCTACCGCCGCTGCGGACGCAGCGGCCTGGACCTGCCTGCCCTGTCGCTGGGGCTCTGGCACAACTTCGGCGACACCACGCCGTTCGAGACCCAGCGGGCGGTGCTGCGCCGGGCGTTCGACCTCGGCATCACGCACCTGGACCTGGCCAACAACTACGGCCCGCCCTACGGCTCTGCCGAGGAGAACTTCGGCCGGCACCTGGCCGAGACGTTCCGGCCGTACCGCGACGAGCTCGTCATCTCCACCAAGGCGGGCTACGACATGTGGCCGGGCCCGTACGGCGACGGCGGCTCGCGCAAGTACCTGCTCAGCTCGCTGGACCGGTCGCTGACCCGGATGGGTCTGGAGTACGTCGACATCTTCTACTCCCACCGCCCGGACCCGAGCACCCCGCTCGCCGAGACGATGGGTGCGCTGCACACCGCGGTGACCAGCGGCAAGGCGCTGTACGCCGGCATCTCGAACTACGGGCCGGCCGCGACCCGGAAGGCCGCCGCGATCCTCGCCGACCTCGGCACGCCGCTGCTGATCCATCAGCCGTCGTACTCGATGTTCAACCGGCACGTCGAGCAGGTCGCCGACGGCCAGACCGAGACGCTGCTCGACGCCGTCGGCGACCTCGGCGTCGGCATGATCGTCTTCTCTCCGCTGGCCCAGGGGCTGCTCACCTCGCGCTACCTCGACGGCACCGTGCCGGCCGGCTCGCGCGCCGCCGTCGGGCACTTCCTCAAGCCCGAGCGGCTCTCCGAGACCTACCTCGCGCGTGCCCGCGGCCTGGCGGAGATCGCGGCCGCGCGCGGGCAGTCGCTCGCGCAGCTCGCGCTGACGTGGGTGCTGCGGGACCAGCGCGTGACCTCGGCGGTCATCGGGGCGTCGAGCGTGGCGCAGCTCGAGGACAACGTCGCGGCCCTCACCGCACCGCCGTTGACGGCGGACGAGATCGCGGCGATCGAGGTCCACGCCGTCGACGGGACCGCGCGGTGACCGCGATCGAGCACGAGGCAGGGCGCACCGGCGACGTCGCGTGGGACCGCTACGGCTCGGGCGACGGCGTGCCGCTCGTCGCGCTGCACGGCTGGTCGGACGACGGCGGCTGCTGGGGCCCCCTGGTGCCGGCCTGGGTCCCCGGCCGCACGGTGCTGACGATCGACGCGCGCGGCCACGGCCGCACGCCGCTGCCCGATGCACCGTTCACCATCGCGGCCCTCGCCGCCGACGCCGCGACGGTCGTCCGGGCCGTGCTCGGCCGGCCCGCCGTGGTCATCGGCCACTCGATGGGCGGGCTGGTCGCCGAGGAGCTCGCGCTCACCGCGCCGGAGCTCGTCGCGGAGCTCGTCCTGGAGGACCCGGCGTGGCGCGTGGGCCGGGACCTCGACGAGCTCGGCGTGCCGACGATGCTGCGCGACGGCGTCCGCGCGACGGCGGGGCTGGGCCGCGAGGAGCTCCTCGCCGGCCTCGCGGCCGAGGGCCTCGACTGGCCTGCGGACGAGCTCGAGCCGTGGGCCGCGTCCAAGACCGTCCACGACCCGCGGGTCATCACCGTCCCGCACGTCTGGGACGGCCGGGACTGGGTGGAGTCGCTCGCCGCGCTGCGGATGCCCGTCACGCTGCTCACGGGAGACCCGGCGCGTGGGGCGATCGTCGACGACGAGCAGGTGCGCCGGGCCGGTGAGCTGCTCGGGAGCCTGCTGCACCACGTCCCGCTGCCCGCCGGCCACAACGTGCGCCGCGAGGCCCGCGCCGAGGTGGTCGAGGCCGTCGCCGCCGTCCTGGCGCGCGCCGACGCGTAGTCAGCCGATGTGCTCGCGCCAGGAGTGCGCGGGGACGTACCCGAGCAGGTCGCGCGCACCGTCCACGGCGAGCAGGGTCTCGTAGGTGCCCAGCTCGCGCGTGATCGGCACGTCCGGGAACACCTCGGCCATGAGGTCCGCCGACGGGCGGTCCATGATCGTGTCCGCCGCCGCGACGATGACGTTGTGCGAGCCGGTCGTCGCGGTCTCCAGTCCCAGCCGGAACGCCGCAGCGACGTCGCGCGAGTCGACGTAGCCCCACAGGTTCCAGCGCCGCGAGCGCGCGTCGGCCCAGTAGCCGGGCACGGCCGCGTAGTCCTGCGGGCGGTGGATGTTGCTCAGCCGCAGCCCGACGAAGGGGATGCCGGACCAGCTCGCGACGTGCCGCGCGGTCTCCTCGCCGAGCACCTTCGACAGCGCGTACGTGCTGGTCGGCAGCGGGTAGTGCGCCTCGTCCACGGGCGCGTAGCGCGGTGCGACGTCGAACGGCAGCCCGAGCGTGGTCTCGCTCGAGGCCCAGACGACCTTGCCGAGACCGAGCCGGGCTGCGGCGAGGAAGACGTTGGTGTTCATCGCGGTGTTGCGGTGGATGGTCTCGGGGGCGGTCGCGCGACCGGGGGCCGGGATGTTGCCCAGGTGCACCACCGCGTCGGCCCCGGCCAGCACCTCGACCACCTGCCCGTAGTCGGTGAGGTCCGCCAGCACCACGTCGGTGCCCAGGTCCCCGTCGCCGCCGGCCAGACCGGCCAGGTCCGTGGCCGCCACCGTGTAGCCGTGCGCCAGGAGGTCCGCCACCACCGCGCGCCCGGCCTTGCCGTACGCACCCGTCACCGCGATCGTCGTCATGCCCCCATCGTGCACCCGCGCGCCCACCCCACGGACCGCAGCGGCGCGACGGCCGGGGCAGCACGAGAGCCGGGCACCCGCCCCGGTCGGGGGCGGGTGCCCGGCTCTCGTCGCTCAGGCGTCCACCGGGATCACTCGGTGTCGGCGTCCACCCAGTCGAAGGTCTTCGTGACGGCCTTCTTCCACGTGCGGTACGTCTTCTCCCTGGCCTCGACGTCCATCGACGGGGTCCAGCGCTTGTCCTCGGCCCAGTTGTCGATGACGTCCTGCTCGCCCGTCCAGAAGCCGACGGCGATGCCGGCCGCGTAGGCCGCGCCGAGCGCCGTGGTCTCGGCCACCTGCGGCCGCACCACCGGCACGCCGAGGATGTCCGCCTGGAACTGCATGAGCAGCTCGTTGGCGATCATGCCGCCGTCGACCTTGAGCTCGGTGAGGTCCACGCCCGAGTCGGCGTTCATGGCGTCCAGCACCTCGCGGGTCTGGAAGGCCGTGGCCTCCAGGGCGGCCCGCGCGATGTGGCCCTTGTTGACGTACCGGGTCAGGCCGACGAGCGCGCCGCGCGCGTCGGACCGCCAGTACGGCGCGAAGAGGCCGGAGAACGCCGGCACGAAGTACGCGCCGCCGTTGTCCTCGACCGAGGCCGCGAGGGTCTCGATCTCGGCGGCGGTGGAGATCATGCCCAGGTTGTCCCGCAGCCACTGGATGAGCGACCCCGTCACCGCGATGGAGCCCTCGAGGGCGTACACCGCGGGGGTGTCGCCGATCTTGTAGCAGACGGTGGTGAGCAGGCCGTTCTTGGACTGGATGGGCGTGGTGCCGGTGTTGAGCAGCATGAAGTTGCCCGTGCCGTAGGTGTTCTTGGCGTTGCCCGGCTCGAAGCACGCCTGGCCGAACGTGGCGGCCTGCTGGTCGCCGAGGATGCCCGAGATCGGCACCCCGGGGACCAGACCACCCTGACGGCCCGTGCCGTACACCTCGGACGAGGAGCGGATCTCCGGGAGCATGGACATCGGGATGCCCATCTCGGCGGCGATGTCCGCGTCCCAGGAGAGCGTCTCGAGGTCCATGAGCATGGTCCGCGAGGCGTTGGTGACGTCGGTGACGTGCACGCCGCCGTCGACCCCGCCGGTCATGTTCCACAGCACCCACGCGTCGGTGTTGCCGAACGCGAGCTGGCCGGCCTCGGCCTTGGCGCGGGCGCCCTCGACGTTGTCGAGGATCCAGCGGATCTTCGGGCCGGAGAAGTACGTCGCCAGCGGCAGGCCGACGCGCTCCTTGTAGCGGGTCGCGCCGCCGCCCAGCGCGCCGAGGTCGTCGCAGATCTTCTGCGTGCGGGTGTCCTGCCAGACGATCGCGTTGTAGACGGCCTCACCGGTGGTGCGGTCCCACACGACGGCGGTCTCGCGCTGGTTGGTGATGCCCACCGCGGCGATGTCGAGGTAGGTGAGGTTGGCGCGGGTCAGGGCCAGGCCCACGACCTCGCGGACGCCGTCCCAGATCTCGGCGGGGTCGTGCTCCACCCAGCCGGGCTTGGGGAAGATCTGCTCGTGCTCCTTCTGGCCGGAGGCCACGATGCGCCCGGAGTGGTTGAAGACGATCGCCCGGGAGCTCGTGGTTCCCTGGTCGATGGCAAGGATGTAGTCAGCCATGTCTGTCCTTCACGTCGTTGTGCGGGATGTCGTGCTGGGGTCGAGCTGTCAGGCGAGGGCCGCGGCGAGCAGGCCGGCGATGGCGCCGCCGGTGAGCGGGCCGAGGACGGGGACCCAGGAGTAGCTCCAGTCGCTGGAGCCCTTGCCCTTGATCGGGAGCAGGGCGTGGGCGATGCGGGGGCCGAGGTCACGGGCCGGGTTGATCGCGTAGCCGGTCGGTCCGCCGAGGGACAGGCCGATGCCGACGACGAGCATCGCGACGGCGAGCGGGCCGAGCTGGTTGGGCTGGGCGCCGAAGTTGAGGATGACGAACACCAGGACGAAGGTGCCGATGACCTCGGTGATGAAGTTCCAGCTGTACGAGCGGATCGCGGGGCCCGTGGAGAACACCGCGAGCTTGGTGCCGGCGTCGGCGTCCTCGTCGAAGTGCTTCTTGTAGGCGAGGAAGGCGAGGGTGGCGCCGAGGAAGGCGCCGATGAGCTGGGCCGCGAAGTAGACCATCGTCGAGGCGAACGTCACGGCGACGCCGGCGGCGTACTCCTCCTTGCCGGCGGCCAGGAGGCCGACGGTGACGGCCGGGTTGAGGTGCGCACCGGACTTCGCGGAGACGAAGACGCCGGCGAAGACGGCCAGGCCCCACCCGAACGAGATGACGATCCAGCCGCTGTTGAAGCCCTTGTTCTTGGGCAGGATGACGTTCGCGACGACACCGGCTCCGAGGAGCAGCAGCATCGCGGTACCGACCACCTCCGAGACGAAGACGTCGGAGAGAGACACGTCCATGGACTCCTCATTTCACTCGCGGGACTTCGATGTCACGTGCGCTCCGGGCGAGGGCGCCCGGAGGGTCGGGGTGGCGCGCTCAGGAGGCGAGCGGAGCCAGGGGCGCGACGTCCGTGGCCCGCAGGCGGGTGGCCTCGGCGGTCGCGTCGTCGGTCTCGAACGATGCGGCCTCCTCCGCCTCGCACCGCGCCGTGTAGGACGCGATCTCGGCGGCGCGCTGCTCCGGCGACCAGCCGAGGATGTCGCCGACGATCTCGGTGATCTCCTCGGCGGCACCCAGGCCGCGGTCGCGCTGCTCGTAGGTCAGGCGCGTGCGGTGCACCATGACGTCCTCGAGGTGCAGCACGCCCTCGTGGCTCGCCGCGTAGGCGACCTCGGCGCGCAGGTACGCCGGGGCCCCGGCGAGCGGCCGGCCGAGCGACGGGTCGGCCTCGACCGACTCGACGATCTCGGTGAGCAGCGAGCCGTA
>NZ_DAORSQ010000082.1:0-12120 GCF_035443605.1 Actinotalea sp.
TCCCCGGCGGGCGGGAGGAGCACGATGGGGTCAGGGCCCACCGAGGCCCGCGAGGGGTGGGAGATGGCGACGCGCGAGGTCCCGCAGCCGAGCCCGGAGCGGCTGACCCCGTTCGCCGGTCATCCGCTGGTGGTCGCCGTCACCCCGCGGCAGCCGGAGCTCGTCGCACTCACCGCGGCGTCGTGGTCGCGGGCCGCCGGCGGTGTGCGCCTCTGCTTCGCCTACGTCGACACCACGCGGTTCGTCGTCGAGGAGCACCCGGACGGCTCGGTGCGCCACGCGGAGATCGACCCCGACGCGGTCGACGACACGTGGCACGAGCGCCGGCGGCAGATCGAGGACTCCCTCACGCAGCTGCTCGGCGGGTCCGGCGTGCCGTGGGACTTCCGCTACCTCGCCGGCCGGCCGGACCGTGCGCTGACCCACCTCGCCCGAGCGGTCGATGCCGCAGCGGTCGTCGTCGGCACCCGTGCCCCTGGTCCCGGGGCACGCCTGCGCGAGGTGGTCGAGGGCTCGCTCGCGGTCCAGCTGAGCCACCACCAGCACCGTCCGGTGCTCGTGGTCCCGCTGAGCGTGGTGGACTGGACGACGCCGCTGTGGCGGTGAGCCCGACCAGCGTCCCCGTCGCCCGACGCGTACCGACCGCACCACCCCACCGAGAGGAACCCCCGCTGTGAGGACCTTCACCCTGCCCGGCACCGACATCGTCGCCCCCAACGTCGTGCTCGGCATGATGCGGATCGCCGACAAGTCCGACGACGAGGTCCGGGCCCTGGTCCGGGCGGCGCGTGACGCGGGGATCGACTTCGTCGACCACGCCGACATCTACGGCGCGCAGCCGCACGCGTGCGAGGCCCGGTTCGCCGACGCGATGGCGCTGACGCCCGCCGAGCGCGACGCGCTGACGATCCAGACCAAGTGCGGGATCGTGCATGGTCAGGGCTACTTCGACTTCTCCCACGAGCACATCGTCGCGTCCGTCGAGGGTTCGCTCGCCGCGCTGCGCACGGACCGGATCGACATCCTGCTGCTGCACCGGCCCGACGCGCTCGTGGAGCCGGAGGAGGTCGCGCGGGCGTTCGACGACCTCGCGGCCGCGGGCAAGGTCCGGGCGTTCGGCGTCTCGAACCACACCCCCCGGCAGATCGACCTGCTGCGCCGCCACGTCCGCCAGCCGATCGTCGCCAACCAGCTCCAGCTGTCGATCACGCACGCGCCGATCGTCGCCGAGGGGATCGCGACGAACATGCTGGGCGAGTCCCAGGCCGTGACGCGCGACGGCGGCGGCATCCTCGACTACTGCCGGCTGCACGACATCACCGTCCAGGCCTGGTCCCCGTTCCAGGCCGGGTTCTTCACCGGGGTGTTCCTCGGCTCCCCGGACCACCCGGAGCTCAACGCCGTCATCGACCGGCTCGCCGCGGCCTACGACGTCCCTCCCATTGCCATCGCCACCGCGTGGATCACCCGGCACCCGGCCCGGATGCAGGTGGTCCTCGGCACCACGAGCCCCGAGCGCGTGGCGGGGGCGGCGCTCGGCTCCGACCTGCCGCTCACGCGGGCCGAGTGGTACGAGCTGTTCCGGGCTGCGGGGCACATCGTGCCGTAGCGAGGGGCGCTCACCGGCGGCTCAGACGAAGGGTTCCGACCCCGCGGGCACGAGGTCCACCTCGACGCGCAGGGTCGAGCCCGAGCCCTCGGTGAAGATGACCCCGCGCAGCGGCGGGAGGTCGCCGTAGTCGCGCCCCCACCCGAGCACCACGTAGCGCTCGTCGACGAAGCAGTCGTTGGTCGGGTCCACCTCGACCCAGCCGGCGCCCGGCACCCACGCCGAGACCCACGCGTGCGAGGCGTCCGCCCCGCGCAGCTTCTCCCTGCCGGGCGCCGGGCGGGTCTCCAGGTACCCGCTCGTGTACCTGGCCGGCACCCCGTGGGCGCGCAGCGCCGCGATCATGAGGTGCGCGAAGTCCTGGCAGACCCCCTCGCGCTGGGCGAGCAGCTCGACCTGGGTGGTGTGCACCGTCGTCGACCCCGAGCGGTAGGCGATCTCGGTACGGATCCGGTGCGCCAGGTCGGCGAGCACCTCGGCGAGCGGGCGCCCTGGGGCGAACGACGGCGCCGCCCAGCCGTGGACCTCGGGCGCCAGGGCAACGTGCCGCGACGGGAGCAGGGCCTCGCGCAGCGCGACGGTGCCGATCGCCTCGGTCGCCGCGGGATCCGCGAGGGCCCGCCCGACCTCGTCCCACGCGATCGCCGGCAGGGTCGCGGGCGACGCGGGTGCACGGTCGACGGTGACGCGCGAGCGCGCCGTCACGACGAGCTCGGTGTGCGGCCGCGTCACGGCGAAGTAGGTCGAGGTGTTGCCGAAGTAGTCGACGTGCTCGGCGGTGTCCGCGGGCGCCGGCTCGATGTCGACCGTGGCCGCGTGGCGCACCTGGTCGGGCAGGTCGCGTGGGACGAGCACCGCGCGACCGTAGGAGTCGGTGACCGCCTCGTCGTAGGTGAACCGCGTGCGGTGCACGAGGTCGTAGGTGCGGCTCACGACAGGTCCCAGGAGTCCACCAGAGCCCGGCTGGGCGTCGGGTGGACGAAGTGCGCCGCCGCCACCTCGTCCGACAGCGCGCGCAGCCGCCAGCGCAGCGACTCGAGCAGCTCCGCCAGGCGCTCGCGCCGCCCGCCGATGACCGCTCCGGCCGCCCGCACGTCGATCTCGGCGACCAGGTCCGCGACGTCCTGCGCGAGCCGGTCGCGCGCCTCGGTCGACTGCGACGACGGCACCTGCGCGAGGTCCTCGCGGAGGCGCTCGACCTGGTAGGCGAGGGACCGGGGGTTGGCGGCGTCGCGGAGCACCAGGTCGAGCACGTGCGCGACGTCGGGCCGTGCGGAGTGCCGGCGCCGGTAGGTGATCGAGGACTCGTGGGCGATGAGCAGCGACTCCAGCACGTAGGCGTCCACCTCGTCCGGCCGCGTCGCGACGAGGGTCGCGCCAAGGCTCTCCACGACGTACAGCGCGCGTTCGAGGCGCCGTCCGGCGTCGAGCAGGTACCAGCCGACGTCGCGCACCATGCCCTCGGCCTGGATCCCGGCAACGGCCAGCAGCGCCTCGAGCAGCCGGTCGAGCACGGGCAGCAGGCCGGTGGTGGACCCGGCCGCCCGCTTGCCTGCCGCCTCGTGCTCGAGCACGCGGTCCATGCTCGCCAGCGGCAGCCACGTGTCGTGCGAGAGCTGGTCGCGGACCGCGGCGGCGGCCTCCGCCATCCGGCGGACCGACCACGCGACCGTCCCGGGCTCGTCGCCCGCGAGCAGCAGCGCGCGCACGTGCTGCGGCCGGGCGACGTCACCCGTCGGCCCGCCAGCCGGCTCCCCGGCGACCACCGGCCACCCCGCGGGGTGCTGGGCGCCGAGCGCGTCGAGGAGCACCCGCAGCGCCTGACCGCCGGGGCTGGCGGGGCGACGCGCGTGGTCGTACCAGCGGTCGACCGTTGCGCGCAGCAGCCGCACGGTGTCCCCGGCGCGCTCGGCGTAGCGGCCCAGCCAGAAGAGGTTCTCCGCCGTGCGGGGCGGGACGGCGACGAGCTGGCGGGGCAGCGGCTCGTCCTGGGCCGCGAGCAGCCACGGGTCGGGCGCCGCATCGGCCTCCGCGGCGATGACCCACACGTCCCGGGCGATGGCGCCGAGCGCGCTGGAGACCACGAGCTGGTGCTCGGGCGCCTCGAGCGCGAGCCCGCCGGCCATGACGTGGTACCCGCCGCCCTCGCCCACCGCGAACGTGCGGAGCACGGCCGGTCGGGCGTCGTCGTCCCCCGCCGTGGCGCCGGGGACCCTCTGCTGGGCGGTCCAGTGCAGCGGGTCGGCGGTGATCCGCGCGGCCAGCCGTTCGCGGCCCGCCGCGTCGAGCGTCCAGCCGAGGACGGCGCGCTCGCGCCCGCCGGTCGTGTGCTTGAGGACGAGGTCCGCCAGGTGCGCCAGCGCGTGGGAGCGGGCGGCCGGGTCACCGCACCAGAAGGTCGGCGGGGACGGGAGCAGGAGGTCCTCGCCGAGCACGACGCGCGCCGCCCGCGGCAGGTACGCACCGAGCGCCGGGTGCTCGAGGACCCCGCTGCCCAGCGGGTTGACCACGGCGACCGTGCCCTGACGCACCGCCCGGACCAGCCCCGGGACCCCGAGGCGGGAGTCGGCACGCAGGTCAAGCGGGTCGCACCACTGCGCGTCCACCCGGCGCAGCACGACGTCCACGCGCTCGGGGCCGTCGAGGCCCTGGAGCCACACGCGGCCGTCGCGGACCAGCAGGTCGCTGCCCTCGACGAGCGGCAGGCCGAGCATCGACGCGAGGTAGGCCTGGTCGAACGCGGTCTCGGACAGCGGCCCGGCGGTCAGCAGCACGGCCTGCGGTGCGGTGCCCGACGGCGCCGCGGCGTCGAGGGCCCCGCGCAGGGCGTGGAAGAAGCGCCCGATCCGGCGGATCGACGTCTGCCGGTAGACCCCCGCCATGGACTGCGCGACGACGCGCCGGCCGACCATCGCGTAGCCGGCGCCGGACGGCGCCTGGGTGCGGTCCGCGACCACCTGCCACGCCCCTGCACCGTCGCGCGAGACGTCCGTCCCCGCGAGCACCAGCCCGTGCGGCCCGGGGACGCCGAGCCCGTCGACCGCGCGCAGGAACCCGGGGTGCGCCAGGACCACCTCGACCGGGACGACGCCGTCTGCCAATAGCGTGCGCTGCCCGTACAGGTCACGCAGGATCGCGTCGAGCAGCGCGGCACGCTGGGCGACGGCGCGCTCCAGCCCGGACCACTCGGCCTCGCCGATGACGACGGGCACGGGGTCCATGCGCCACCCGGCCGCGCGGTGGCCCGGGGTCGCGGTGCCGTAGGTGACGCCGCGGTCCGCGAGCAGCGTCGCGGTCTGCCGACGCGCCGCGCCCAGCGCCTCGGCCGACGGCGGCGGCGTGCTCTCCGGCAGCCAGGACCAGTCGCCACCCGCCGGCAGCGCCCGCGCGGAGGAGAGCACGTCGGTCATGGCTGCCCTCCGCCCGTCGTCCCGTGCACGGTCCCCGTTGCGGGCACGCTACCGGCCGGGCGTCGTCGTCCGCGTCGGCGTCCGGCCCCGGGGCCCGGCGGAGGGGTCGGTCCCGCCCTCCTTCGGACCGCGGGGCGCGCCAGCGCCCCGCTCAGAGGTGCGCGTCCCAGTACCCGCAGAACGGGTCGACGGGGCTGCGCCCGGTGAAGGGCGAGCGCCCCAGCAGCTTCTCGACGACGGCCAGCACCGTCGCGTCGTTGCGCCCGTAGGCGTTGACGAACGTCTTGACCCGCGGCATGTCCTGCAGGTGGAACGGGCTGCCCAGCGAGACGACGACCGTCGGCACCTCAATCGTGAACTTCGGCGCGTTGGCGCCCATGATCGACCAGTACAGGCGCGGTGTCGGCTGGTTGCTCACCGGCCACACATCGAGCAGGTAGACCACCGCGTCGAAGCTCTCGAGGAGCTCGCGGCCGGTGACGGCGCCCATCCGGCCGAAGCCCCGCTCCCCCGGCCCGGCGGTGGCCCACTCGCCCATGACGTGCAGCTCGAAGCCCTCGGCGGACATCGCCTCGACGAACCGCTCGACGGGGGCGGTCGTGGCGTCCGGGCCGCGCAGCGAGTACACGAGCACCCGACGGTGACGGGCCGGGTCCATCGGCAGCGACCGCGGGTCCTTGTCCTTGACCAGGGTGATCGCCGCGTCGGCGCTGCCGCGCGCCCACCCGAGGTGGCGGACCCGGTCGACACCGGCGCACGTCGGGTCGGGGACGAGGTCCTGGACCGACGCCGCGCGGTGCAGGCCGACGGCGGCCTTGAGCGCCAGGACGCGCGTGACGGCCTCGTCGAGCCGTGCCTCGGAGACGACACCACGACGCACGCCGTCGAGCAGGAAGCCGTGGTCCTCCGCGTAGTCCTGGGTGAAGAGGAACATGTCGCAGCCCGCGGCGATCGCGGCGGGCACGAGGTCGCGGCGCGGCATGGCCAGCTGCATGCCGGCCATGAGCGAGGCGTCCGTGACCACCAGGCCGCGGAAGCCGAGGCGCTCACGCAGCAGCTCCGTGGTGATCTCTGGCGCGAGGCTCGCGGGCAGGATGTCCTCGTCCGCGATCCCCGGGCGCAGCGCGCGCGACCACGCCGGCAGGGCGATGTGCGCGGCCATGACCGTCATCGCCCCGGCGTCGATCACGGTGCGGTACACGTGCCCGAATGTCGCCTCCCACTCCTCGACGGACAGGGTGTTGACCGCCGTGACGAGGTGCTGGTCCCGGTCGTCGACCCCGTCGCCGGGCCAGTGCTTGACGGATGCCGCGACCCCGGCCTCCTGGAGCCCGCGGACGAAGGCCGCCCCGAACGTCGCCACGGTCGCCGCGTCCGAGCCGAAGCCCCGCGTCAGGACCATGGGGTTGGCGTGGTTCAGCTGGACGTCGACGACGGGCGCGAAGCCCCACGTGCAGCCCACGGCGCGCGCCTCGGTGCCGCACACCAGGCCGAGGCGGTACGCGTTCGTGGCGTCGCCCGTCGCCGCGGTCTGCAGGGGGCTGCCGAACGACGTGAGGTCGGTGCCGATCATGTCGGCACCGGACTCGATGTTCGCGGCGATCAGCGCGGGCACCCGGACCCTGGACTGGATGTAGGCGTTGAGCGCGGCGATCTCCGCGCTCGGCGCGGGCCGGCGCATGTAGCCGCCGGGCTCGGCGACCGCGAGGTGCGCGTCGATGTTCTCCGTCGTGGCGGGCAGGTCGATGAGGCAGAAGAGCTGACCGACCTTCTGCTCGGGGCTCAGGCCGGCGAGCGTCGTCCCGACCCACGCCAGCGCGTCGTCGTCCAGGTGGAACGGCGCCCCGGCGAGGCCGAGCGCGTCCGGCGGCAGGTCCGTCGCGTCGGCGGCGGTGGGCATGGCGGTCTCGTCTCTCTCGGTGGTGCGGTGCGGTGCGATCCGGCCGGTGCTCGGGACGGCGGACCGTCCCGAGCACCGGTACGCCTCAGCGGGACCCGGCGACCAGGTTCTCCTGGGGTGCCTTGGCCCCGGTGATCCACCCGACGATCGCGTCGTTGTCCGTCTCGGAGCGCAGCACGTCGGCGACCTTGCGCCCGCGGTTGAGCACGGCGATCCGGTCGGCCACATCGAAGCAGAACGGCAGGTTGTGCGTCACGACGACGACGGCGATCCCCCGGTCCGCCATGGTCCGGACCAGCTCGCCGACCTGCTTGGTCTGGGCGTAGCCCAGGGCCGCCGTCGGCTCGTCGAGCAGCAGGACGGCGTTCGCGGCGTCCCCGACCCGGACCGCGGCGCGCGCGAGCGCGACCACCTGACGCTGGCCGCCCGAGAGCATCTCGACCGCCCGCGTGACGGGCGCCGTCGTGACGCCGAGCGCCTGGATCTCGCGCTCCGCCTCGCGCCGCATGGCCTTCTTGTCCAGCACCCCGAGCCAGCCGAGGAGACCCTTGCGGACCGGCTCGCGGCCGAGGGTGAGGTTGGTGGCGATGTCCGCGGCGTCGATGAGGGCCAGGTCCTGGTAGACCATCTGCACCCCGGCCTCTGCGGCGGCCCGCGGGCTGCCGAGCTCCACCCTGCGCCCGCCGACGAAGATCTCGCCGTAGGTCGGGGCGTGCGCGCCCGACATCACCTTGAGCAGCGTCGACTTGCCCGCGCCGTTGTCGCCCAGCAGGGCGACCACCTCGCCGGGCCGCACGTGGAAGTCCACGCCGGCCAGCGCCTTGACGAAGCCGTAGTGCTTCTCGATGCCACGCAGCTCGAAGGCCGGCACCGCACCGTGCTCGCTCATCTCATGCCTCCTCGGGTGCTGGGGTGGCCACGGACTCGGACACCGTGAGCCGCGCCGTGACAGCCCGGCTCATGACGCGCTCGAACACGAGCGCCACGACCAGGAGCACGCCGGTGACGACGGTGGTCCACGCCGGCTCGATGCCGCGGATGACGAGGGCGCTGTTGATCGTCTCGATGATGAGCGCGCCCACCAGCACGCGCGGCATGCTCCCGCGTCCGCCGCTGAGCGGCATGCCGGACAGCGCCACCGCGGTGATGCCGGTGAAGAGCAGCGAGGTGGACGCCGCCGGGGACGCCTGGAGCGTCACGGCCGTCACCGCGAGGCCGCCGACGGCGCCGCACAGGCTGCCGAGCACGAAGCCCAGGATCCGGTAGCGGTCGGCGGAGATCCCGACGCGACGCACGGCCTCGACGTTGCCGCCCACGGCCTGGAGCCGGGCACCGGCCCTCGTCTGAGTGAGGAAGAACCACGCCAGGAGGTAGACCAGACCGACGAGGTACACCGGAGCGGGTATCCCCGCGTACCGGGCCGAGCCCATCCAGGTCAGCTGGTCGATCCCCGGGATGGCCAGCCCGCCCGAGACCAGCACGGCGACGCCACCGACCGAGGTCAGGGAGGCGATGGTCACGACCAGGGGGTTGAGGCCTCGCTGCACCAGCGCGCCGTTGAGCAGGCCGACCGACGAGCCGGCCACGAGCGCCGCCACGATGGCGAGCCACGTGGGACCACCCGCGGTGAGGATCTGCCCTGCGACCACCGAGGCGAGCGCCGCGGCGGCCGGGACGGACAGGTCGAGGGCTCCGCTGAGGATGCCGAAGCCGACGGCTGCCGCGAACAGCGCGGTGAGCGCCGCGGCGTTGGCTACGAGGGCCGCGTTGGCGAGCGTGAAGAAGTACGGCTGGCCCCAGAAGGCGAAGACCGCCACCAGGAGGAGCCAGAGCAGGATGATCCCGCGGTCCCGGACGAACACCAGGGTGCGCACGGTGCGCGTACCCCCGGCATCGGTGGCCGGGACCGGGGCGCCCGCCGCAACGCGGGCACCCCGGGACGCCGACAGCGTCATGTCTGAGCCTCCGTCCGCTCCGCCGGTCAGCCGCGCTGGAGCGAGATCGGCGTGGTGAGCACCCGGCCGGGGGCCGTCGGGTCGGCGGCGAGGGTGTGCAGCTCGGCGAGGTTCTGGCCCATGTCGCCCATGAAGTCGAACGAGACGACGCCGAACAGCGTGCCGGCCTCGATCGCGGCCGTCTGCTCCTCGGTGCCGCCGTTGCCGACGATGCAGAGCGTGGTCGGGTCGGCGCCGGCGTTGGTGAACGCGTTCACCGCCGCCATCGTGGACTCGGCGTCACCGGTGAACAGTCCGTTCGCGCCGGGGTTGGCCTGGAGCGCTGTCTGGATGAGGGTCTGGTCCGCCGCGCGCTCTTCCTTGGCGTCGACCTGCTGGACGATCGTGGCGTCGGGGGCCTCGGCGGCGAAGGCCGCGAGCGCGCCCTCGTTGATGAGCGCCGCACCCGACTGGACCTGCGCGTTGGCGACGAACAGGACCTCGGCCACCCCGTCGAGCCGCTCCGCGACGCACTCGGCCATGAGCGTGCCGATGCCCTCGCCGTAGGCGGTGTTGTCGACGTTGGAGAAGGTCACGCCCGGCTCGGCCTCGTCCATGCCGTAGTCGACCGGCAGGCCGCCGGCGATGACGACGATGCCCGCCTCCTGGGCCTGCTCGATGACGGGGGTGAGGGTGTCGGCCGCGACGGGGATGACCCACAGGGCGTCGATCTGGCCCAGCTGGACCCACTGCTCGATGGTCTGGATCTGGGTGACCGGGTCAAAGTTCGCCTCGGCGGTCACCACGGTGTCGCCGAACTCGCTCCCGGCGCCCTCGAGCCCGGCGGCCAGGCCCTGGAAGGCCGGCACGGACATCGTGGGCGGGATGAAGCCGATCCGCAGGGCCTGGGCCTCGGGCTCCTCGGCGGCCTCCTCGGCGGTCGTCTCGTCCTCGGACGGTGTGGCGGGTGCCTCGGCCTCGCTCGTGCAGGCGGTGAGGGCGAGGCCTGCGCAGAGGGCCAGCGCGGCGGCGGTGAGGCGGGAACGGGGGACGGTCATGTCACTCCTCGGGCTGGCGGACGGGGAGATGTCCGCAGACGGCGTTGTCGTGGGGCAACCGTGCGACCTGGGGGTGCAGGACCGCGCCATGCCTTTCCATTCAATGGCAGACTGGTCCGGTGTCCTCCCGTCCCACCCTCGACGCCGGGGCCGCGCCCGTGACCACTGCGCCCGTCCGCGGCCGGCGGCCACCTCAGGGCGACCCGGTCGTCGACCGCGCGCTGGCGATCCTCGGCGCCTTCGGCCCGGACCACCGCCGGATGACGCTCTCGGACCTCGCGCGGCGCAGCGGGCTGCCCCTGAGCACGACGAGCCGGCTCGCAGCCCGCCTCGTCGCATGGGGCGCGCTGGAACGCGATGCCACGGGCGCCTACGGGATCGGCCTGCGCCTGTGGGAGGTCGCCGCGCTCGCCGAGCCCTCGCTGGGCCTGCGCGAGGTGGCGGCGCCCTTCCTCGACGACCTCAACCTGGCCACCCGCCTGCACTCCCAGCTCGCGATCCTCGACGGGCACGACGTCGTCATCGTCGACCGCCGGGTGGGGCGGTACGACCTGCCACTGACCGACCGCGCGGGCAGCCGCCACCCCCCGGTGCCCACGGGGGTGGGCCTCGTGCTCCTGGCGCACAGCCCCGCGGCCGTGGTCGACGAGGTCCTCGCCTCGGCCTTCGGCTGGCCCCTGCACGAGTGCCCCCGGCCCAGCCCGCACGACGTGCGCGCCCAGCTCGCCGAGATCCGCCGCCGCGGTGTCGCCGTCGTCCAGCGCCCCACGTCGCCGCTGACGTCCGTCGCCGCACCTGTCCACAACCGGTCGGGGAACGTCGTCGCCGCGGTCTCGCTGGTCGCCCCCGCGGACGTCGCCGACCCCGCGCGGCTCGAGCCAGCGCTGCGGACCACGGCCCGCGGGATCACGCGCGACCTCAGCGACCCGCGCGGCCCCCGCCGGCGGCTGCCCGCCTGGACCTACTGACGCGGTCTTCCGCTCAATGGAAGCCGATGGCTCCGGCCGGCGGCCGGCGGGGCAGTCTGGCGCGGCGCGACGATGCGCACGCCGCAGCCCCGGAGGAGCCTTCCGATGACCACTCGCCCGTTCCCCGAGGACTTCTGGTGGGGCGTCGCCACGGCCGGGCACCAGAACGAGGGCGACAACCGGACCAGCGACACGTGGTTCCTCGAGAACGTCTCCCCCACGATCTTCGCCGAGCCGTCCGGTCGCGCCTGCAACAGCTGGGAGCTGTGGGAGCGGGACCTCGACCTGGCCCGGGACATGGGCCTGAACGCGTTCCGCTTCTCGGTGGAGTGGGCCCGCGTCGAGCCGGAGCAGGGCGTGCGCGACGAGGCGGCGCTCTCCCACTACGAGGCCGTCGTGGACGGCTGCCTGGCCCGTGGGCTGGCGCCGCTCGTGACGTTCAGCCACTTCACGTCGCCGCACTGGTTCGCGGCGCTCGGATCGTGGCTCGACCCGCACGCGGCCGACCGTTTCGCTGCGCACTGCGGCGCGGTGATGGACCGGTTCGGCGACCGGATCGCCGCCGCCGTGACGCTCAACGAGCCCAACCTGCCCCAGATGCTGGCGTTCGCCGGCCTGCCGCCGGAGATCCTCGAGATCGAGCACGCGACCCTGGCGGCCGCGAGCGCAGCGGCCGGCGTGGAGCGCTACCGCGCGGGCAACGTCATGCTGCCGGAGGACTTCGCGGCGATGCGCGACGGCATGACCCGTGCGCACCTCGCGGCCCGCGCGGCGGTCAAGGCCCGCCGCCCCGACCTGCCCGTCGGCCTGTCCATCGCCATCTCGGACGACGTGGCCGCCCCGGGTGGGGAGGCCGTCCGCGACGCCAAACGCGCCGAGGTCTACGACCACTGGCTGCGCCTGGCGCGCGACGACGACTTCATCGGGGTGCAGAACTACGAGCGGCTCACCTACGGCCCCGACGGCGAGCTGCCGCCGCCGGCCGGCGCCCCGCTCAACGAGATGGGCTCCGCCGTCGCGCCGGGTTCCCTGGGTGGCGCGGCGCGGTACGCGCACGAGGTCAGCGGGCGTCCCGTGTTCGTCACCGAGCACGGGATGGGCACGGACGACGACGCGCTGCGCGCCGCCTTCATCGAGCCGGCCCTCGCCGGGCTGCTCGACGCGATCGAGGACGGGGTGCCCGTGCTCGGCTACTGCCACTGGACGCTGCTGGACAACTTCGAGTGGATCTTCGGCTACGC
>NZ_DAORSQ010000083.1:0-11791 GCF_035443605.1 Actinotalea sp.
CCTGCGCGAGCTCCTTGACCTCGCCGGCCACGACGGCGAACCCCTTGCCCGCCTCGCCGGCGCGCGCGGCCTCGATGGTCGCGTTGAGCGCCAGGAGGTTGGTCTGCTCGGCGATCTGCGTGATCGCCTTGACGACGGCGCCGATCTCGGCGGACGACACGCCCAGCTGCGCGACCGACGCGTTGGTCGTCGCGGCGACCTCGGTGGCCTGCGCGGCCACGCGTGCGGCCTCGTTGGCGTTCTGCGCCACCTCGCGGATCGCGGCGCCCATCTGGTCCGCCCCGGCCGCGACGGCCTGGACGTTGCGACTGACCTGCTCGGCGGCGGCGGCGACGACGCCCGCCTGGGCGCTCGTCTCCTGGGCCCCGGCGGTCACCTCGTGGCCCGCAGCGGTCATCTCCTCGCTCGCGGCCGCGAGCGTGCTCGACGCCTCGGCGACCCCGGCCATCGTGGCCCGCAGCGCCGCCTGTGCGTGGGTCAGGGACTCCGCCATCTCGCCGAGCTCGTCGCGGCTGCGCACGGACGTGGCGACCGTGAGGTCCCCTGCGGCCATCGCCTCGAGCGCGTCGTGGACCGAGCGCAGCGACCGGCGCGTGCGCCGGCCGACGAGCCACGCGATCGTCACGACCCCGGTGCCGCCCAGCACCAGTGCGACGAGGTTGACCGCCTGCAGGCGCGCCTGCGCCGCGACCACCTCGTCCTGGATCGCCGCGCCCCGCACGACTGTGAGGTCGAGCAGCTCTGCCGTCAGGGCCCAGATCTCGTTGTAGATGGGGTACACGACGTCGAGGATCGCCTGGTCAGCCTCGTCGATCGACTCCGGCGTGTCCTGCGCGTAGAGCTCGACGACGGCGTCGTCCGCCACGAAGAAGTCCGCCCACAGGGCGTCGATCTGCTCGAAGAGGGCGAGCTCTGCCGGGGACATCGCATCGACCGGCGCCTGGTCGAGCGTGTCCCGCAGACCCTGCGCCGAGACGAGGTACCCGGCGCGGTTGAGGCTCTCGGGGTCCACGGCCGCCGCCCCGCCGACCTTGCGCGCGTCGGCGGCGTAGGCGACCTGCCAGCCGGTCACGTCGGAGTTGTAGACGCGGACGTCCTGGACCGTGGACTGGACCTCGCCCAGCTCGACGAGCTCGGTGAGCGACGTCGAGACGGTCCCTGCCCCGACGGCGGCCGCCCCGGCGACCACGACGGCCGAGGCCACGCCGACGGCGCCGACGAGCACGAACCGGCCGCCCAGGCCGCGCAGGAATCCGACGGTGTGCTCCGTGCTCATGGCGTGCCGCTCTCCGGCCGTTCCCCTGGTCGCCCCACCCATCGGCAGCCGCATGCGGCCTGTGAGCCGAACCGCGGGTGGCCCAGCCTGCGGTCACCGCGGGTCCCACGCCCGGCCCTGTGGGACGATGGCGCCGTGGCCCGGCCCGACGGACGACTGACCCATGACCTGCTGCCCGGTGAGAAGGGCCCCCAGGACGCCTGTGGCGTCTTCGGGGTCTGGGCCCCCGGCGAGGAGGTCGCCAAGCTCACCTACTTCGGCCTCTACGCGCTGCAGCACCGCGGGCAGGAGTCGGCGGGGATCGCGACCTCCAACGGTGAGCAGCTGCTCGTCTACAAGGACATGGGGCTGGTCTCCCAGGTCTTCGACGAGACCGCCCTCAACGCACTGACCGGGCACATCGCCATCGGGCACACGCGCTACTCGACCACCGGCGCCTCGACATGGGAGAACGCCCAGCCCACGCTCGGCCCCACGGCCGGCGGGACCATCGCGCTGGGGCACAACGGCAACCTCACCAACACCGCGGAGCTCATCGACCTCGTCGCCGAGCGGTACGGGTCGCGTCGCCGTGGCGAGCTCGCCCGGGGCACCACGACGGACACGGCCGTCGTCACCGCGCTGCTCGCCGGTGACCCGGACCACACGCTCGAGGCCACGGCGCTCGAGGTGCTGCCGCGCCTGCGCGGCGCCTTCTGCCTCGTGTTCATGGACGAGCACACGCTCTACGCCGCGCGCGACCCGCACGGCGTCCGCCCGCTGGTGCTCGGCCGGCTGGAGCGCGGCTGGGTGGTCGCGTCCGAGACCGCCGCGCTCGACATCGTCGGGGCCTCGCTGGTCCGCGAGGTCGAGCCCGGCGAGCTCATCACCATCGACGCCGACGGCCTGCGCAGCCAGCACTTCGCACCGGCCACGCCCACGGGCTGCGTCTTCGAGTACGTCTACCTCGCCCGGCCGGACACCACCATCGCCGGCCGCTCGGTGCACGCCGCCCGGGTCGAGATGGGCCGCGTGCTGGCCCGTGAGCACCCCGTCGAGGCGGACCTCGTCATCCCGGTGCCCGAGTCCGGGACGCCCGCGGCGATCGGCTACGCGGCCGAGTCCGGCATCCGTTACGCGCAGGGACTGACGAAGAACGCCTACGTGGGGCGCACCTTCATCCAGCCGTCCCAGACACTGCGCCAGCTCGGCATCCGGCTCAAGCTCAACCCGCTGCGCGAGGTCATCCGCGGGCAGCGGCTCGTGGTCGTCGACGACTCGATCGTCCGCGGCAACACCCAGCGCGCCCTGGTCCGGATGCTGCGGGAGGCGGGGGCGGCAGAGGTGCACGTGCGGATCTCCTCGCCGCCCGTGCAGTGGCCGTGCTTCTACGGGATCGACTTCGCCTCGCGCGCCGAGCTCATCGCCCCCGGGCTGACACCCGAGGAGGTAGGGCGCTCCATCGGCGCGGACTCCCTGGGCTACATCACCCTCGCCGGGATGGTGGGCGCCACCGAGCAGCCGGCGTCCCAGCTGTGCGCGGCCTGCTTCACCGGCCGCTACCCCATCGACCTGCCCCCGGCGGACCGGCTGGGCAAGAACCTCCTCGAGCAGTCCGAGCTGCCGCTCGGCGCCCCGGAGGACGGGCTGGCCACGCTGCTCGGCGGCGTCGGCGGGGCCTCGGCCCTGGACCACCCGTGAGCGCCGGGGCCGTGCCGGGCGGGCCCGAGCGGACCGGGGTCACCTACGCCTCCGCCGGGGTGGACACCGAGGCGGGGGACAAGGCCGTCGAGCTCATGAAGGACGCCGTCCGCGCCACCCACGGGCCGCGCGTGCTGGGCGGTGTCGGCGGGTTCGCGGGGATGTACGACGCGAGCTTCCTCCAGCGCTACCGGCACCCCCTGCTGGCGACGTCCACGGACGGCGTCGGCACCAAGGTTGCGATCGCGCAGGCCATGGACGTGCACGACACCATCGGCTTCGACCTCGTCGGCATGGTCGTCGACGACATCGTCGTGGTCGGGGCCGAGCCGCTGTTCATGACCGACTACATCGCGACGGGCCGCGTGGTCCCCGAGCGCATCGCCGACATCGTGCGCGGCATCGCGGCGGCCTGCGCCGAGACCGGGACCGCGCTCGTCGGCGGGGAGACCGCCGAGCACCCCGGCCTCCTGGCGCCGGACGAGTACGACGTCGCCGGTGCGGCAACGGGCGTGGTCGAGGCCGACGGCCTGCTCGGCCCGGACCGGGTGCGCGAGGGCGACGTCGTGCTCGCCCTGGCGTCCTCAGGGCTGCACTCCAACGGCTACTCGCTGGTGCGGCGGGTCATCGAGGTGGCCGGCTGGGCGCTCGACCGCGAGGTGCCGGAGCTCGGCCGCGCGCTGGGCATGGAGCTGCTCGAGCCCACCCGGCTCTACACCCGCCCCTGCCTGGCGCTGGCCCGCGACGCCGGGGCCCAGGTGCACGCCTACAGCCACGTGACCGGAGGCGGTCTCGCGGCCAACCTCGCGCGGGTGCTGCCCGCCTGCCTGCTCGCGGACGTCGAGCGTGGCAGCTGGACGGTCCCGCCGGTCTTCGAGCTGGTGCGCGGTCTGGGTCAGGTGCCGTGGCACGACCTCGAGGCGACCCTCAACCTCGGCGTGGGCATGGTCGCCGTCGTGGGCGCCGACGGCGTGGACGCGGCGCTGGCGCGACTCGCGGCCGACGGTGTGCCGGCCTGGGTGCTGGGATCGGTGCGCGGGGACGACGGCGCGACGGGTCGCGACATCGTCCGGGGGACGAAGGGCGTCCACGGCGGCGGGGTGCACCTGCACGGCGGCTACCGCACCGCGTAGGGCACCGCACAGTGCGGTGCGGTGCCGGTGCGGTGGGCCGCGGGGCGCCGACCGGCGGATCAGCGCGCGGTGAGCGGCCAGTCCTCGTCGTCGTCATCGGCGACCGGGGCCGGGCGGGCCTCGGTCACCACGTCGCTGCGGGCTCCACCAGACGTGAGCTCCTGCTCGAGGGCTCGGTAGTTCGGCTCGTAGCTGGAGTACTTCAGCTCCCGAGCGACCTTGGTCTGCTTAGCCTTCTGACGGCCGCGCCCCATGGCATCGACCCCCTCTAACGTAGACACGGGGCGGCAGCGTGCGATCGCGTGCGGCCCCGGGGTTCTGGTTCCTCGTCGTGTCCAACGGTACATGCTGTCGCAACATTCCGGCGACCTCCGACCGGGGGGCGCCGGGGCGAGGCGGGTCACGCCTCGGTGGCCGGCCGTTCACCGAGGCGTCGTCCCGCGTCCGCGCCCCCTCCCGAGATGTCCGTCCGGGCACCACGACGCGCCGGATTCGTCCGCGTCTTTCCGAGATGTTCTGCCGTGTCCGGAGTACGGTGCTTTGTACATGTCCGACTGTTCTTGTCCGGTCGCTCCGGCGGCGCCGAGGGCGCGCCGGGCCGACGCGATCCTGGGAGGTCTCCCGTGGCTGCACGCACAGAGCCCGACGCTCTGCTCACACCGTCGGAGGTCGCCGAGATGTTCCGGGTGGACCCCAAGACGGTCACCCGGTGGGCCAAGGCGGGCAAGCTCTCCTCGATCCGCACCCTGGGTGGTCACCGGCGCTTCCGCGCCTCCGAGGTCCACGAGCTCATGGGCATCCCGAAGCAGCGGTTGACCGTCGTCTGAACGCGGTACCGCCCGCGGGCGGCACCGGTCGTCGTGCGCCTCAGAGCTTGCGGGCGACGGCCGCGACGAGGGCCGCCGCCACGGCCGCGCCGGCGCCGAGGATCACCCATCCGGTCGTGGTCGCCTGCGGCTCGTCGGCCGCTCGCTCCTCACCGGTGACCTTGCGACGCAGGTCCGCGACCGCGGCCTTGGTCTCGTCGACGGCGCGCGCGGCGTTGGCCCGCGGGTCCAGCCGGTCGGACAGCTCGTCCACCGTCGCCTGGAGCTCCGCCCGGGTCTTGGCGATCTCCGCCTCGATCTCGCTGGTCCCGCTCATGCGCTCAGCCCCTTCTTCACGGCCTCGACGTCAGCCTTGATGCTCTCCTGCACCCGGGCGGGCACCGGCGGCCCGCCGCGCTCGAGGATGGTCTTGCCGAGGTAGGCCAGCCCGGCAGCCACCGCCAGGAGCGCCACGCCCACGATGAGCGCCGCAGCCCAGGCGGGCAGCACGAGGTCCAGGGCCAGCACGACCGTCGCGATGAGCGTCGCCAGGGCGAAGAACGCGAGCAGCCCGGCGCCGACGAACAGGCCGATCCCGGCGGCCGCGTGCTTCGCCTTGTCCGCCATCTCGGCCTTGGCCAGCCGGATCTCGTCCCGGATGAGCTGGGAGAGCTTCTCGGACAGCGTGCCGACCAGCTCCCCGATGCTCGGCCGGGAGTCCGTGCGCCCGCTGCCGCTGAGGCTGCTCGTCACGTCACCACGTCCTTCGTCGATGGTCCTCGCGCGGACGGCACCGCCCGCAACGATCATTGTCTGGCACCGGGTGGTCCGGCGCACCCGATTCGCGGCGCGGCGTCCGTCGGACGTTCCCGACGGTACGCCAGACGAGGGTCGACGGCGCTGCGTGCGCCAGCGGGGGAGGGTCCGGGGAGGTGTTCCGGGAGGGTCGTGGGACCCGAGGTGGCCACTGGCAGGGTCGAACTGCCGACCTTTCGATTTTCAGTCGAACGCTCTACCAACTGAGCTAAGTGGCCGTGCCTGCGATCAGCTGCAGACGTCGACGCCCGGTGCGATGACCGGGCGTACGAGCGACCCCGACGGGACTTGAACCCGCGACCTCCGCCGTGACAGGGCGGCGCGCTAACCAACTGCGCTACGGGGCCTTGTGTAAGGCCTTGTGACATTGCGTATCCCCAACGGGATTCGAACCCGTGCTACCGCCGTGAAAGGGCGGGGTCCTGGGCCGCTAGACGATGGGGGCCCGGTAGGACGCCCAGGACGGCGACGCGCCCAAGACCTCCGAAAGCATACGGGTAAGCCCTCCGATCTCCAAAGCGGGTCCGGCGGCGTCGTCGTGCCGGCGGTCCTGCCCGTGTGGTGCCGGCCGTCGGGACCCGCCGTCGGGCCGCGGGAGACACAATGTCCCCGTGGTCGACATGACGCGCGAGGCGTTCGAGGATGCGGTGCGCGACGCGCTCGACCTCATCCCCCCGGAGCTCGCCGAGCAGATGGACAACGTCGTGGTGCTCGTCGAGGACGACGCGCCGGCCGACGAGCCGGACCTGCTCGGGCTGTACGAGGGCGTCGCGCTCACCGAGCGGGACGGCTGGTGGGCGGCGGGCTCGCTGCCGGACCGGATCACCATCTACCGGCGCCCGACGCTGGCGATCTGCGACACGGCGCAGGAGGTCGTCGAGGAGGTCGCCGTCACCGTGGTGCACGAGCTCGCGCACCACTTCGGGATCGACGACGCGCGCCTGCACGAGCTCGGGTGGGACTGAGCCACGGCACGGACGGCACGGACGGCACGGACGGCACGGGCGGCACGGACGGCACGGACGGTACGGACAGCTCGGACGAAGGAGGACGCATGCGGATCGGGATCGTGCTGCTGCCCCAGGACCGCTGGGCGCAGGCGCAGCACCGCTGGCGCCGCGCCGAGGAGTACGGGTTCGACCACGCGTGGACGTACGACCACCTCGCGTGGCGCTCGCTGGCGGACGAGCCGTGGTTCGCGACGGTCCCGCTGCTCGCGGCCGCGGCCGGCGTGACCGAGCGGATCGCGCTGGGCACGTGGGTGGCGAGCCCCAACTACCGCCACCCCGTCCCGTTCGCCAAGGACGTCATGGGCCTGGACGACGTCTCGGGCGGCCGGCTGCTCCTCGGGCTCGGCGCGGGCGGCACGGGGTTCGACGCCGACGTGCTCGGCACGGGCCCCACGCCCCGGGTGCGGGCGGACCGCTTCGTCGAGTTCGTCGACCTGCTCGACGAGCTGCTCACCCACCCGGTGACCGAGCGGAGCGGCGAGCACTTCGAGGCCCACGGGGCGCGGATGATCCCCGGCTGCGTGCAGCTGCCTCGCGTGCCGTTCGTCGTGGCGGCCAACGGCCCGCGGGCGATGGGTGTCGCGGCCCGGCACGGCCAGGGCTGGGCGACCTACGGGCCGAGCGTCGACGGTGAGGGGCAGGAGGGCACCCCGGCGCAGGCGCAGGAGACGTGGTGGACGGGGCTGGCCGGGCTCGTCGATCGGTTCGACGCCGCGGCCACGGCGGTGGGCCGCGACCCGGCGGCCGTCGACCGCTACCTCAACATCGACGGGGCGCCGGTCTTCTCGATGTCCTCGGCCGACGTGCTCGCCGAGGGGGTCGAGCGGGCCGCCGCCCTGGGGTTCACGGACGTCGTGGTGCACTGGCCGCGCGCCGAGGGGGTCTACGCGGGGAGCGAGCACGTGCTCGAGGAGGTCGCCGGTCGCCTCGACGCGCTGCGCGCGGCCTGACGGGCCGGCTCAGGCGCGCTCGGCCACCTGGCGCGCGCGCCAGGCCGTGGCGACCATCGAGGCGAGGTCGTGGGTCATCCGCCAGTCGAGGTCCCGCGCCGCGGCGGCGCCCGAGGCCACGATCCGGGCCGGGTCGCCGGGGCGTCGGGGCCCGATCTCGGGCGCGAAGTCGATCCCGGTCACCCGCGCCATCGCCGCCATGATCTGCAGCACGGAGACGCCGTCGCCCGAGCCGAGGTTGTAGACCGGTGCCAGCGCACGTCCGTCGGACAGGGCGCGTGCCGCGGTGACGTGGGTCCGCGCGAGGTCCGCGACGTGGATGTAGTCCCGCACGCACGAGCCGTCCGGTGTGGCGTAGTCCGTGCCGAAGACCTTGGGCGTGCGCCCCTGGACGAGTGCGTCGAGCACCAGCGGGAACAGGTTGTGCGGGCTGGAGTCGTAGAGGTCCTCGCGGCCGGAGCCCACGACGTTGAAGTACCGCAGGGACGTGTGCCGCAGGGGCAGCGGGCCGTCGGCGGTGGCGCGCGCCGCGTCGGCGAGCAGCCACTCGCCGATGAGCTTGGTCTCGCCGTAGGGGGACTCGGGCGCGGTCGCCGTCGCCTCGGTGACGAGGTCGGTGTCGGGCGTGCCGTAGACCGCGGCGCTCGACGAGAAGACGATGCTCGGGGTCCCGGCCTCGGCCATCGCGCGCAGCAGGCTGACGGTGCCGGTGACGTTCTGCTCGTAGGTGTGCAGCGGTCGCCGGACGCTCACCCCGGCGTACTTGAAGCCGGCCAGGTGCACCACCCCGACCACACCGTGCTCACGCAGTGCCCCGGTGACCACCGCGGTGTCGAGGATGCTCGTCCGGACCAGGGGGACGCCGTCGGGCACGAACTGCTCGTGCCCCGAGGACAGGTCGTCCAGGACGACGACCTCGATCCCCTCGTCCCGGAAGGCCTGCACCACGTGCGACCCGATGTACCCCGCCCCGCCGGTCACCATCCATGTCATGCGAGGAATCTATCAACACTTCCCAACCAAAAGCAACAAAACTCAACACCCCGCACGCAGCTCTGGTCGGGATCCGGGCGTCTGGCGCCCCGATCCCGACCAGAACCGGCGGTGATGGTGCGGCGTTCAGGCCCTGCGGCTGCCCAGGAGGCGGCTGGCGACGACGACGCCGACGACGGCGAGGGCGATCTGCACGAGCAGCTCGACCCAGTCGATGCCGTTGGTGTCACGCAGCGGCCCGACGATCGCGGTGCCGAGGAACGCGGCGACGACGCCGACGATGATCGTCACGAGGATCGAGATGTTCTGCCGCCCGGGGGCGAAGAGCCGGCCGAGGGCGCCGATGACGACGCCGACGATGATGGCACTGATGATTCCGGTGGGGGTCATGTGTGTCTCCTTCGGTTCACGGACCTTGTGGGCCCGACGGGCGACGCTAGGCGAGGTCGGCCCGTCCCGCACGTCGAGAGCACGGGGCCTAGCCTGGGGCGGTGACTCCCACCACGGTCACGACGGCATCCCCCAGCGGCGTCGTCGTCGTGCTCGCCATCGCCGGTGCGCTCATCGCCGCGCTCGTGCTCGCCGAGGTCCTCGCGGCCGCCGTGCGTGCGCTGGGCCACCGCTCGTGGCTCGCCGAGAACCTCTCGCGCCGCTGCCGCCTGCCGATGCGTGCCGTGCTCGTCGTCTTGTGCGCGTGGTTCGCGCTGCGGCTGGCCGTCGCGGCACCCCCGGCGGGGCCCGCCTGGCGCCTCGCGGCCGAGCACGTGGCCCTCGTCGCACTCATCCTCAGCGCCGCATGGCTCGTCGGGGCCCTGGCCTTCGTCGTCGAGGACGCCGCGCTGGCCCGGTACCGGATGGACGTGCCCGACAACCGGCACGCCCGCCGTGTCCGCACCCAGGTCTCGCTGCTGCGCCGGCTCACGGTGGCCCTGCTCGTGCTGGGTGCCATCGCGGGCGTGCTGCTCACCTTCGAGGACGCACGGACGTTCGGCGCAGGGCTGCTGGCCTCCGCCGGGCTGCTCTCGGTGGTCGTGGGGCTCGCGGCCCAGACGTCGCTGGCCAACGTCTTCGCCGGGGTGCAGCTCGCGTTCACCGATGCGATCCGCGTGGACGACGTCGTCGTGGTCGACGGCGAGTGGGGGCGGATCGAGGAGATCACGCTGACCTACGTCGTGGTGCACGTCTGGGACGACCGGCGGCTCATCCTGCCGTCGACGTGGTTCACCACCACGCCGTTCCAGAACTGGACCCGGCGGGCGGCCGACCTGCTGGGCACCGTCGAGCTCGACCTCGACTGGACCGTCCCCGTGCCGGCGCTGCGCGCGGAGCTGGTCCGACTGCTCCAGGAGAGCGACCTGTGGGACCACCGGGTGGGGGTGCTGCAGGTCACCGAGGCGACCGGCGGGTACGTGCGGGTACGCGCCCTGGCCTCGGCCGTCGACGCCCCGACGCTCTACGACCTGCGCTGCGAGCTGCGCGAGGGCCTGGTCGACTGGCTCCAGCGCGAGCACCCGCACGCGCTGCCCCGTCAGCGCTGGGAGGGCGACCCGGCACCGTCCGGTGCGGCCGCCGCCACGCGGCCGCCCGACGCCCCCCGGCCGGCCGTGCCGCCGGCCGTGCAGCCCGCCGAGCAGCCGGCCGTGCAGCCTGATGCGGGGCATGACGAGGCGTCGTCGTCCCCCGCCGCGCCGGGTGACGAGGGCCCGGTCGTGGGCGGCGCGACCGCGCCGACCCCACCGCTGGGCACCGGGGTGCCGCGGCGGCGGCGGGCACTGCCCCGCCCGGGGGACCCGAGCCAGACGGTCCTGCTCGACCCGGGCCGCGACTCGCGGCTGTTCACGGGCAGCCTCGCCGCCGTCGAGCGCTCCAAGGCGTTCGCGGGGCCGGGCGAGGAGGTCATCGCCGAGCGGGAGCAGAGCGCCGAGAGGCTGCTCCCGCGCCACCGCCCGCCGCCGCCCCGCACCGACGGCGCCTGACCGCGGCCTCCCCCGCCCCGGGCTCTGGCACGGATCGGGGCCCACCGAGGCCCGATCCGTTCCAGAGCTCGGCCCCGGCGCGCTGCCCGCGATCAGTCCGCTGCCCGCCGGATCGCTGCGAGGGCCTCGGCGAGCAGCTCCGTCAGGCCGTCGTGCGCCGCCTGCTCCGCCAGTGCGGCGCTGACGCCGACGGCCAGCGCGCGTGCCCGCAGCGCGCGGTCGGCCGGGACGGGGCCGTACGCCGCCAGGAACGCGGCGCGCGCGGGCCCCGAGAAGGCCGCCCACCCGACCATGAGGTCGACGCACGGGTCCGCCAGCGCCGTGTCGCCCCAGTCGATGACGCCCGTCGCGACCCCGCGGTCGACGAGCACGTGCCGCACGTGCAGGTCGCCGTGCACGAGGACGACGTGGCCCTGCGCTGGGCCCAGCGCTGCGGCGCGGTCGAGCAGGTCGACGACCCGCGCCTCGGGCGGCCGCACGCCGGCGGCCGCGAGCCGGTCGAGGCGTTCCCGCGCCAGCGGGACCACCCTCCCGGCCGCGTCGGCGCGGCGGATCGGGTCGACCGGCAGGCCTGCCTCGGCGCCCCACCGCGCGAGGTCCGGCCCGTGCAGGGCGCGCAGGAAGGCGCCGAGGGCCGCCGCCACGCCCGTGCGCGCGGCGTCGGGCAGGCCCGCGGCCGCGAGCTCGACACCGGGCACCAGGTGCGCTCCCCAGAACGGCCACGGCGTCGCGGCGGCGTCCGCCCCGGCGGCGGGGGCCGAGCCGACGACGCGCGGCACCGGCACGGCCAGCGGCAGGGGCGGGTCCATGCCGGCGAGCCGGCCGAGCACGCTGAGCTCGCGCCGCGCGCCGGGGAGCGCGACGGCCCGGTGGACGAACCGGAAGAGCCACTCCTCGCCGACGACGAAGACGGTGTTGTCCCACCCGGCGTCGAGGCGGCGGACCGGCAGCCCGGCGAGGTGGGGTGCGTGCTCGGCGACCACGCGGGCGGCACGCTCGGCGGTGACCTCGTGGTCCGGCGCCCACTCCGGGACCACGTCAGACCGCCGTGCGACCCCCGGCGAGGAACCTGTTCGCCGGGTGCAGGGCGATGAGCCCGGAGACGAGCGGGACGGGCAGCGCCGACGGGCGGCCGAGCAGGAACCCCTGGG
>NZ_DAORSQ010000084.1:0-11699 GCF_035443605.1 Actinotalea sp.
GCGAAGCGCAGGCCACCACCGCCCTTCTCGAGGCTGCCCATCGGGCCATCGAACCACCCGAGATAGCCGCCATCGTCCTGGCCGAGCCACGGGTGCTGGGCGTGCAGGATCTGCTCGATGACCGGATGATCCTGCGCCTCGTGGTGCGAACGCGTCCGGCCCGTCAGCACGAGGTGCTCCGTCGATTGCGTTCAGCAGTGATGGACGCCGGCCTCGACCTCACCTCGACCATCGAGATCGCGACCATCAGCTCGCGCCGCAGCACCAACTCCCACGGCCTGCGCCACACGTTCGCCCTGTATCGCGGCCTCGTCCTCGCCGCGCGGGCCAACCAGTACAGCGCCCTCGTGGCGGTGCTGGACGACAGGGTGCGGCGGCTGCTCGACACCGTCGGGCTGCTCACGCTGCCGCTGCCCGGGACGGGGCCGGCGCCGTACCTGGGCTCGCCCGCCAGCACCCCGGTGTTCGCCCACGGGCCCCAGATCCTCGACAACCAGCGACGCGTCTCGCCCGAGGCGTTCGCCCTCGTCAGCCAGGGCGCCGGTCTGGACGGCATCTCGGTACCGCCCGAGGATGCGTTCCGGCTGCGCCGCGACGGCGACCGCGTGACCGCGTGGGCGCAGACTGCACCGCTCGCCGTCGGCTGACCCGCTCCCTCGCCGTCGGCTGACCCGCTCCCTCGCCGTCGGCTGACCCGCTCCCTCGCCGTCGGCTGACCCGCTCCACGGCGCGCGCGGCGACCGTCAGCGGTTCGGCGTGCCCCCCACCGGGACGGCGTGCGCCGTCGTCCAGTCCCGCACCCACGGCCCGACGGCGTCCGGGGGCATCGGTCGGGCGATGTGGTAGCCCTGGAGCACGTCCACGCCGAGCGGGAGCAGCTCGGCGACGGACTGGGCGTCCTCGACACCCTCGGCGACGAAGCGCAGCCCCAGCGCACGGGCCATCTGGCTCGTCGTCTGGACGATCATCCGGCTGCGCTCGTCCTTCGCGACGGGGGCAACGAAGGAGCGGTCCATCTTCAGCTCCTGGACCGGCAGGTCACGCAGGTAGGCGAGGGACGAGAACCCGCTGCCGTAGTCGTCGATCGAGACCTGGATCCCGTGGGCACGCAGCTCGTGCAGCACCCCGCGCGCCCGCTCCGGGTCCGCGAGGAACGAGTCCTCGGTGACCTCGATGAGCAGGTGGTCGACGGGCAGCTTCGCCGCGTCGAGCGCCGTGAAGAGCTTGCCGAGCAGCTGGCCGCCGACGAGCTCCGGCGGGGCCCAGTTCATGGCGACGCGGAACGTGAAGCCGGCGTCGAGCCACGTCCGCGCATCGGCGAGGACGCGGTGCATGACGACCTCGGTGAGTGCCGGCATGAGGCCGGATCGGCGGGCGTCGGGCAGGAAGGTGATCGGCGGGAGCAACCCCTCGGTGGGGTGCCACCAGCGGACCAGCGCCTCCATCGCGACGACCTGCCGTGTGCGCGCGTCCACCTGGGGCTGGTACCAGACGATGAGCTGGCCCTCGGCGATCGCCAGGCGGAGCGCCTCGCCACGCCGCAGCCGGAGGTGGGACAGACCGTCCTGGGCCGAGTCGAACAGCAGCACCCCGGCGCGCGAGTTCTTGGCCTCGTACATCGCGATGTCGGCGCGGCGCAGCAGCTCGATGGCCGAGGTGTCCCCCGCCTCGCGGACCGCGATGCCCACGGACGCGTCGATCGACAGGTCGATGGTGTCGACCCGGAGGGGCTCACGCAGGGCGAGCCGGGTCTGCTGGGCGATCTCGAACAGCCGGAGCTCGTCCTCGCTCGGCACGAGCAGGGCGAACTCGTCGCCACCGAGCCGCGTGACGATGACGCGCGAGTCCAGCGAGGCCCGCATCCGTTGGCCCAGGGTGACGAGCACGTCGTCACCGACGGCGTGGCCCAGGCTGTCGTTGATGTCCTTGAAGCCGTCCAGGTCGAGCAGCACCACCGCGATCGGGGCGCCGCTGGCGAGCGCCTCGTCCGCCGCCGCGACGATGGACCGCCGGTTGGGCAGGCCCGTGAGCTCGTCGGTCAGCGACAGCCGCATGGCCTCGGCCGCACCGTGGGCCTCGCGCAGGGCGAGGATGAGCCGCGCGCCGGTGGCCGCCAGGGTGATGATCGCGGGGATCTTGACCAGCAGGGCCGTCGGGCCGTCGAGCCCGAGCGCCAGGAGCACCACGGCGAGGGTCGCGGCGCCGGTGAGCACCGCGCCGCGCACCGGCGCGGCCGCCGACTGCGCCACCTGGTGCGAGCGGGCCGTCGCCGCCTCGACGATGACCGCGAAGCTCGCACCCCACAGGGCCGCGACGCTGAGGCTGGACGTGTACGCCTCGGAACCCAGGTCGGCGATGAACGTCGTGTCGCCCACGGCGAGGCCGAGGAAGCCGACCATGAGCAGCACCGAGCGCGGCGAACGGCTGCGGTGCCGCATGACGATCTGCGCCAGGACGAAAGCCGCCAGCACGAGGTTGATGAGCGGGAAGAGGATGGCCGCCAGGAGCCTGAGGCCGTCACCCCCGAAGTCCGCGACCAGGGGCGTGACGAGCACGAACGCCGCGAGGCACACGGTGGCGCCCCAGACGACGGTGGCCTCGAGCCAGATGGCCATCGACGTCACCCTGCGGGGCACGTCGAGCAGCAGGAAGGCCGCCATCCCGAGGTACGACGCGATGCACAGGATCTCGCCGCGGGCAGGGAAGGTCACGACCGTCACGGCCTGACCCGCGCTGATGGTCGCTGCCCCCGCGGCCCAGACGGCGACGGACCCGGCAAGGAAGAGCAGGGCGGTGCGTCGGCTCCGGAAGAGCGCGGCGGCGAGGAGAAGCCGCGCCAGGAGCGCCCCGAAGAAGATCGACATGAGGACCACGAGCGAGGCCCGGACCATCATGCCGTCGGACCCGCCGGGCAGCAGGTTGAGCACCACGCCGCCGAGCACGAGGATCACCCACGGCACGGGCGCCAGGGCCCGGACGAGACGCGCAGCGTACGAGGGTGCCTCCGTACCCCTCATCAGCCCACCTCTCCGCAGCCGGTCACCGTCGACCGCTGCTGCGGCCGTTGCCCTCACTATCGTCCCTTACGTCCCCCCACTTGAGACGAATACTCCCGGCCATTGTCCCGCGTGGCGTCTGCGCCGTCCGTCGCGCGGCCCCGTCCGCGCGGCCGGGAGGGTCAGGAGACCCGAGGGCCCCGCGCCAGCGGGCAACCGGCGCAGCCCGGGCCGACGGCGGGCGCGCACCCTGCGCAGGACGCCACGGTCCGTTCTGCGACCTCCAGGACGCCCAGGCGGCCGAGCTCGTCGACCATGAGCGCCGCGAGATCGGGGGCGAGCCCGAGTCCCGCGGCGATCCCCGGGACGGTGGTCCCGCGCCGGGCACGAGCGACGATCCGCACGAGGCTCGCCGCGCCGCCGACGTGGTCGCTCACAGCAGCCGCCCGACCTGGAACACGAGGACCGCCAGCACCCACGCCACGGTCAGCTGCGCCGCGATGCCGCCGAGGGTCCACCGTGCGCCCATCTGGCGCCACTGCTCCGCGACCGTCGCCAGGCACGGCGTGTAGCCGAGCACGAAGACCATGAACGCCATGGCCGCGGCGGCGGGATGCCCGCCGGACGTCCGGGTCAGGGTCACGCGCAGCGCGTCGCCCAGGCCGTCGCCGGCCCGTGCGGGGTCGGTCGGCGCCGAGACGGCGTAGGACTGCGCGAGCTGACCCACCACGACCTCCTTGGCCACGAACCCGCCGGCGAGCGCCGCGGCCAGGTGCCAGTCGCCGAACCCGGCCGGCGCCAGCACCGGGGCGACCCCGGCCGCGGCCCGCCCGTAGAGGCTGTCCTCGACCGCGAGACCCGCGGACGAGCCGACGGGCGCGGTGACACCCGGGGCGGGTACCGAGAGCAGGCCCCAGACCACGACGAGGGTCAGCACGACCACCGTGCCGGCCGACCGTGCGAAGCCCGACACACGCGACCACACGGAGGCAGCGATCGCCCGCAGGCTCGGGCGCTGGTAGGCGGGCAGCACGAGGACGAGCGCGTCGTGGCGCAGGTCGCGGAAGAGCGTGCCCCGCATCACGAGCCCGCCGCCGACCACGAGGACGACGCTGAGCACGTACATCGCGAAGATCGCCGTCCCCGCGTGCTCGGGGAAGAAGACCCCGGCCAGGAGCACGTAGACCGTCAGCCGTGCGGCGCAGGACGTCCACGGGACGAGCAGGGCGGTGAGCAGCCGGCGCCGGGCGTCCGGCAGCGTGCGCGTCGCTGCCAGCGCGGGCACGTTGCAGCCGAAGCCCACGATGAGCGGGAGCATCGCGCGACCGTCGAGGCCGATCGCCCGCATGGCCCTGTCCGCGAGGAAGGCCGCCCTGGCGAGGTAGCCGGAGTCCTCCAGCAGGGCCAGCGCCGTGTACATGATCGCCATGAGCGGGAGGAAGGTCGCGACGGTGCCCACGCCCGTGAGCACGCCGTCGACGAGCAGCCCCGTCATCCAGGCCGGGGCCCAGCCGTCCAGCGCGGCGCTCAGCGCACCGGCCACGGGACCGGTGAACCAGCGGTCGACGAGAGCCATCACCGGCGCCGCGGCCGAGGTGGCGAGCTGGAACAGGGTCCACAGCGTTCCGAGGAACACCGGGATGCCCAGCCACGGGTTGAGGAGGAGCTCGTCGACGCGGTCGGTGCGGGTGCGGTGCGCGGGTGCGGGCGGCGCCAGCTCGGCGAGCAGCGCCTCGACCCAGTCGAAGAGCTCCTGGGCGTCGGCGAGCCGGGCCGTGACGTCGCCGTCGGCGCCGGGCGGCGCGGCCGCGGCACCGTCCGGGCCGGGTGCGAGCCCGCGGACGGTGCCGGCACCGGCGAGTGCGGCGGCGAGCCGCGCGGCTCCCGCGCCGCTGCGGGGGTCGACCGCCACGACGGGGATCCCGAGCAGCCCGGCCAGCCGCCCCGGGTCCACCGGAGCACCGTGCGCCTCGGCGACGTCGAGCATGCTCACGGCCGCGACCACCCGGCGGCCCGCACGGGCGACCTGCGCGAGCAGGTAGAGCGACCGCGCCAGCGCCGTGGCCTCGAGGACCACCACCACGGGGCCATCGCCCCGGGCCAGCGCGTCGGTGACGACCCGCTCGTCCGGGGACCGCGCGATGAGGCTGTAGGTGCCGGGCAGGTCGACGAGCGACACGGGACCGTCGAGCGTCGACCACGTGCCGGTGCGCAGCTCGACCGTGGTGCCCGGCGCGTTCACCACCCGCTGGTGCGACCCGGTGAGCGTGTTGAACAGCGTCGACTTGCCGACGTTGGGGTTGCCGACCAGGAGCACCGCCGTGCTGGCTGCGGCGCGGACCGCCGGCCGGTCGACCGGAGCCGGGCTCACCTCAGCGTCCGGACCTCGACGCTTGCTGCCGTCGCTCCGTCGAGGGCGAGACGGGCCGTGCCGACGGCGACGACCCGGCCGCCGAGGGGCGCACGGTGCGTGACGCGGACGCGGGAGCCCGCGCGCAGCCCCATCTCCCCCATCCGCAGCAGGGCGCCGTCCGGCAGCCCGAGGGCGACGATCTCGACCTCGGCCCCGACCGGGCAGGCGCGCAGCTGCATGGCGCGAGCGTACTGCTGAGGTGAGGCAACCCTTACAGACCAAGGTCCCGGCCGCAGCACAGGTTGCCCGAAGTGCCGCGCAGACCCGGCGCAAACGCTTACAGTCGGGGGTGGGATCTGCCCGTGGCGCGTGGTGCGCCCGCCCGACGAAGGGACACGCGACCGTGCGCAACGAGGTCCAGCTCATCGCCTACGCCGACCGGCTCGGCGGCGACATCCCCGGCGTCGCCCGGTTGCTGCACGAGCAGCTCCCCGGGGTGTTCGGCGGCGTCCACCTGCTGCCGTTCTTCACCCCGTACGACGGGGTCGACGCCGGGTTCGACCCCGTCGACCACACCACGGTCGACCCCCGGCTGGGCACCTGGCAGGACGTCCGCGACCTCGGGGCGCAGCACGACACCGTCGTCGACCTCATCGTCAACCACGTCTCGGCCGACTCCGCGCCGTTCCAGGACGTCATCCGGCGGGGCTCGGCGTCGCCCTGGGCCAGCCTGTTCCTCACCTACGGCTCCGTCTTCCCCGACGGCGCCACCGAGGCGGACCTCACCGCGATCTACCGTCCGCGCCCCGGCCTGCCGTTCACCCCCATGGCGCTGGGTGGCGAACGGCACCTCGTGTGGACCACGTTCACCCCGAGCCAGGTGGACATCGACGTCACCTCGGCCGCCGGCGAGGCGTACCTCGTGTCCATCCTCGACACGCTCGCTGCGGCGGACGTCACCCTGCTGCGGATGGACGCGGTGGGCTACGCGGTCAAGACACCCGGCAGCACGTGCTTCATGACGCCGCAGACGTTCGCGTTCATCGATCGCTTCACCGGGCTCGCGCGGGACCGCGGCCTGGACGTGCTCGTCGAGGTGCACTCCTACTACCGGCGTCAGATCGAGATCGGAGCAACGGTCGACCGGGTCTACGACTTCGCCCTGCCGCCGCTGGTGCTGCACGCCGCCTACACCGGCGACCACGCCCCGCTCGCGCGGTGGCTGTCGATCCGGCCCACCAACGCCGTGACGGTGCTCGACACCCACGACGGGATCGGGGTCATCGACGTCGGCCCGGACCAGACCACCCCGGACCAGCCCGGGCTGCTGACACCCGCGGAGCTCGACGCCCTCGTCGAGACCATCCACGAGCGCACCGGCGGGCAGAGCCGCGCGGCGACCGGCTGGGCGGCGTCGAACCTCGACGTCTACCAGGTCAACTCGACGTTCTACGACGCGCTGGGGGGCGACCCGCGGACGTACCTCGCGGCGCGAGCCGTGCAGTTCTTCACCCCCGGGGTCCCGCAGGTGTACTACGTCGGGGCGCTGGCCGGTCGCAACGACATGGAGCTGCTGGCCCGGACGGGCGTCGGGCGGGACATCAACCGGCACCACTACACGGCAGAGGAGGTCACGGCGGCCCTGGACGAGCCGGTGGTCGTCGCGCTGTGCGCGCTGGCGCGGTTCCGCAACACCCTCGGGGCGTTCGACGGAGCGTTCGCGATGGCCGAGCGGGGCACCGGGCTGGTCCTCACGTGGACCTGCCCGGACCGCAGCGCGTCGCTCGAGGTCGACCTGGCCGGTGGTGCCGCGTCGATCACCTGGCAGGTCGACGGTCGCAGCCACCGGACCGACGACCTGCTCACCGACCCACCGAGGATCTGAGCGACGGCCGGGACGGGGTCGTGCCCCGTCAGGCCGTCAGCGCGAGGTACGCGTCGTCCGCCGGGACGTCGACGGCCCCGGCGACCACCCGCGCCAACCCGCCCAGGGTGACGATGAGCCGCTCCGGCCCGATCCGGACCACGCCGCCCGCCGCCGCGGGCCACAGCTCGACCCAGTAGCACTCGAAGACGGCGTCGTACCCCCAGGCGGAGCGGGCCGACCATCCCGCGAGCGCGAGGGGTCGGGCGAAGGAGCCTCGTCCGGGTGCGTCGCCGTGGTGCATGAGGAGATCGTCTCCCCCGCCACCGACAGCGGGCGTCCACCACCGCGACGCCGCCCGGCCGTACGATGCGCGCGTGACCCACGCCACACCGGCCGCCCCCACGCCCGTCGAGCCCGCCCCGGTCCCCGCGGCGGTGATGCGGCGCCGGGTGGTCGCCTGGGCGCTGTGGGACTGGGGGTCGGCGGCGTTCAACGCCGTCATCACCACCTTCGTCTTCACGCGCTGGCTCACCAGCAGCGCGTTCGTCGACGCGGCCACCGTCACGGCCGCCGAGGCGGAGGGCGCCGCGGGCGGCCCCGCCACGACCCTGCTCGACGACGTCATCGCCACGCACTCGTCGTGGCTGGGCTGGGGCCTGACCATCGGCGGCCTGTTCATCGCCCTGCTCGCGCCCGTCGCGGGTGCGCGGTCGGACGACTCGGGACGGCGGCGCCTGTGGCTCGGGGTGCACACGGGGATCGTCGTGCTCATCAGCGCGGCGATGTTCCTCGTCACGCCGGACCCGGACAACCTCAGCCAGAACCTGCTGCTCGGCATCTTCCTGCTCGCAGCGGGGACCATCTTCTTCGAGCTCGCCGGCGTGAACTACAACGCCACGCTCGCGCAGGTCTCGACCCCGCGCACCGTGGGCCGCATCAGCGGCATCGGCTGGGGCGCCGGCTACCTCGGCGGTATCGTGCTGCTGCTCATCCTCTTCGTCGGCTTCATCAACCCCGAGGTGGGCTGGTTCGGCGTCACGGGCGAGGACGGGATGAACATCCGGGTCGCCGTGCTCATCTCGGCGATCTGGTTCGCCGCCTTCGCCGTTCCCGTGCTCGTCGCCGTGCCCGAGGTCCCCGCGGATGCCTCCCGCGCACGGATCGGCTTCCTCGCCTCCTACCGTCGCCTGTTCGCGGACGTCGCCGACCTGTGGCGCGACGCGAGGAACACCCTGCGCTTCCTCGTCGCGAGCGCCGTCTTCCGCGACGGGCTGGCCGGCGTCTTCACGTTCGGGGCCGTCATCGCCTCGGGCACCTTCGGCTTCTCCGCCGGCGAGGTGATCATCTTCGCGATCGCGGCGAACGTGGTGGCCGGCGTCGCGACCATCACGGCTGGCTGGTTCGACGACCGCCTCGGCGCCAAGACCATAATCATGACCTCGCTCATCGGGCTCGTCGTCGCGGGGACGGCGCTCTTCGTGCTGCACGCCGGCGGGGCCACGGTCTTCTGGGTCTTCGGCCTGGCCCTGAGCCTCTTCGTCGGCCCCGCGCAGTCCGCCAGCCGCACCCTGCTCGCCCGGCTCATCCCCCCGGGCCGCGAGAGCGAGGTGTTCGGCCTCTACGCGACGACCGGGCGTGCCGCGAGCTTCCTCGCCCCGCTCGGCTTCGCGACCGCGATCGCCGTCGGCGGTGGGCAGCACTGGGGCATCCTCGGCATCATCGCCGTGGTGGCGCTGGGCCTGGTGCTGCTGTGGCCGCTGCGGGTGGGTGGCCGGCCAGAGCTGCCCGACGCGTGAGCGACGCAGGACCGCCCCGGACCTGGGAGCCGGACCTCCTGGGTCCGGGCTGGGAACGGACGACGCTCGACCTCGGCGAGGACGACGAGGGTCCCCTGGTCGCCACGGTCGTGCGCGCCGTGCCCGGCGCGGGGTCGGCCGTCTCGACGGGCGGCACGACGGCGACGAGGCCGGCCGTCCTGTACGTCCACGGCTTCAACGACTACTTCTTCCAGACCCACGTGGCACGGGCATGGGCGGCGCGCGGCTACACGTTCTACGCGCTCGACCTGCGACGCTGCGGGCGCTCCCTGCTGCCAGGGCAGACGCCCCACTTCACGATCGACCTCGCCGAGTACGTCACCGAGCTGACCGCGGCCGCCCGGCTGGTGCGCTCCGAGCTGGGTCACGACCGCCTCGTGGTCCTCGGCCACTCGACGGGCGGGCTCACGGCGAGCCTGTGGGCGCACAGCCTGCGGCACGCCGACGTGGTCGACGCGCTGGTGCTCAACAGCCCGTGGTTCGACCTCAACGCCCGGTGGTTCCACCGCGTGGTCGCGACGCGCATGCTCGACGCCGCGCCGATCGACCCGCGCACGGTCATCGCCGACGGGCTGTCGGCCTACTCCTTCCACCTGCACGTCGACCACGGCGGCCGCTGGGACTACGACCAGGTGCTCAAGCCCCCGGCCGGCTCCCCGGTGCGGGCCGGCTGGATGCGCGCCGTGCGACGCGGGCAGGCGCGGCTGTCGCGCGGGCTGGAGATCACGGTGCCGGTGCTCGTCTGCACCGCGGGGGCGAGCGGGCCCAACACGCTCGACAACCCGGACCTCGACGCGCAGGACACGGTGCTCGACGTCACCCACATCGCCGCCCGTGCACCCCGGCTGGGCCCCGACGTCACGCTGCTGCAGGTGGCCGGCGGGGTGCACGACCTCAGCCTGTCCGCGCCGACCCCCCGCGCGGTCTTCACCGAGACGGTCTTCGCGTGGCTGGGCGTGCGGCTCGACGGGGCGGTCAGCGACCCAGCAGCCGCAGCAGCCGGTCCGGCACGTTCGACGTGACCTCGTCGACCCGGGCCTGACGGCACAGCTCCAGGTCGGCCGCCCCGTCGACCGTCCAGACGCGGACCAGGGCGCCGTCGGCCCGCCAGCGCGCCACCCGCTCGGGGTGGGCCACCAGGAAGGCGACCGATGGACCCACGCCACCGACGACGCCGTCGGCAAGGCGCTCGGCCTGGCGCTGCAGGCGGCGCAGCGCCACCACCGCGAGCGGGGTGAGCAGCCGGGTCGGCGCGTGCTCGGCGACCGCCGCACGCACATCGAGGTCGTCGAGCAGGACCATGAGGTGGCCGGCCGGGACGCGGTCGAGCAGGTGCCGGAGCGATCCGGGGTGGAAGCTCATGAGGCTCACCCTGACCGCACCGACCGACCCGGTGACCGGGTCCCAGCCGGCGGCCTCGAGCAGGTCGACGACGGCGTCCTCGGCCGCGAAGCCGTACGGCGAGGGGTGCTTGAGCTCGATCGCGAGGCGCACGGGCCGCCCGGCCCCGAGCGCCAGGTCCAGCAGCTCGGCGACGGTCAGGAGCCCGCCGGGCTGGTCCTCGTCCGGAGTCCGACCCCGCAGCCGCAGCGTCCGCAGCCGGTCCAGGGTGTGCGCGCGGACCGGACCCGTCCCGTCGGAGGTCCGGTCCAGGTCGGCGTCGTGCCAGCAGACCGGCACGTCGTCAGCGGTGAGGCGGACATCGCACTCCAGGCCGTCGGCACCGTCGGCCAGCGCCTGCTCGTAGGCGCGTCTGCTGTGCTCGGGCCACCGGGCGCTGGCCCCGCGGTGCGCGATCACCCGCGGGGCTGCCGCCGACCCACCGGGCTCCACACCGGTCACGTTACCCGGCCACCAGATCGGTCCCCGCTGCGACCAGCAGCACCACGCACAGGGCCGCGACCGCCATGCTCAGGGCGAAGGGCACCCTGCTGCCGACGCGTCGGAGCGCGACGACCCCGGCAGCCACCGCGAGCACCCCGGCGAGCGCCCCCAGCACCGAACCGAGGGCGGTGGGCGGTCCGGACGGGCCGAGCACGACCACGCCGACCGCGGCCAGCAGCACCGCGGGGGCGAGCAGGCTCGCCCGGGTGCGTCCCAGGCGGTGCGGGAGCCCGTGCACGCCGGTCGCAGCGTCGTCCTCGAGGTCGGGCAGGACGTTGGCCACGTGCGCACCCACGCCCAGCAGCGCCGCGCCGACGACCACCCACGGCGCGACCAGCGGCCGGCCGGGCAGCGTGAGCACGAGGAACACCGGGAGCAGGCCGAAGGCGACCGCGTAGGGCGCCCACGACCACGCCGAGTCCTTGAGGCCGAGGTTGTACGCCCAGGCCGCGGCGACGGCCCCGAGGTGGACCGTTCCGGGAACGGCGCCGGTCGACCAGGAGAGGACGGCGCACACCCCCGCCGCGGCGAGGGCGGCACGGCGCAGGTCGGCTGCGGCGAGCACGCCACGGACCACGGGCTTGTCCGTGCGCCCCACCGTGGCGTCGCGGCCCGCGTCGACCCAGTCGTTGGACCAGCCGACGGAGAGCTGGCCGGCCAGGACGGCCGCCGTGGCCAGCGCCCCACGGGCCACCGACGCCCCCGCTCCCGCGAGCAGTCCGGCCGACAGCGCCGTCACGACCACCGTGGGTCCCGGGTGGCTGGCCAGGACCAGGGCCGCG
>NZ_DAORSQ010000085.1:0-11645 GCF_035443605.1 Actinotalea sp.
CGTGGGGGCGCTCGTGCTCGGCACGCTCACCCTGCGCCGCCGCACCCCCTGACCCCCGCCCCGCCGACCCCCGTCGACGCCGGTGGAACATCCGACACGCATCACGTGATGGACGTTCCACAGAGGCAGCCGCAGCCGCAGGGCCTTGCCGGCCGCTGAACGCACGTTTAGAATCTAGAACATGCGTTCAGTCGATCGCGCGGCACCGGAGGACCTCACGGCGCGGGCACGCATCCTGCACGCCGCGGTCGCGCGGTTCGGCGCCGACGGGCTGGGCGTCGGTCTGCGGGCCATCGCTGCCGATGCCGGCGTCAGTGCGGGCAACGTGCTCCACCACTTCGGCTCCAAGGACGGCCTGCGGGCCGCGTGCGACGCGCACGTCCTGGCCGTCGTGCGCGCGGCGAAGTCCACCGCGCTCGGCCCGGCCGGCCCCGACGCGCTGCTGATCCAGCTCGCAGGGCTCGAGGAGTACGCGGCCGTCGTCGGCTACGTGCTGCGCAGCCTGCAGGACGGCGGCCCGCTCGCGCGCGCGTTCGTCGACGCGTTCGCCGCCGATGCCGCCGACTACCTCGCGGCCGGTGTCGCGGGTGGCACGCTCCGTCCCAGCCGCGACGAGGCCGCCCGCGCCAGCTACCTCACGCTCCAGGGCATCGGCACGCTGCTCGCCGCGCTGGTCCTCGACCCGCCGGACGACTACGTGCGCCTCGGCCCGTGGCTCCACCGCTACATGGCGCGGATCGGCCTGCCCGCGATGGAGCTGTTCACCGAGGGCATGTTCACCGACCGCCGGATGCTCGACGCGTACCTCATGCAGGTGCCGGACCCGCCGGGCCGTGCGGCCCCGGCCCCCGTCCCCACGCCCTGAGAGACCTGACGTGACCCCCGTGATCGAGATCCACGACCTGACCAAGACCTTCGGCGCCGTCCGCGCGCTCGACCACCTCGACCTCACCGTCGAGGCCGGCGAGGTGCACGGCTTCCTCGGCCCCAACGGCGCAGGCAAGACGACGACCCTGCGCGTGCTCCTGGGCCTGCTGCGCTCCGACTCCGGCACCGTCCGCGTGCTCGGCGGCGACCCGTGGCGGGACGTCGCGACCCTGCACCGCCGCCTCGCCTACGTCCCCGGCGACGTCTCGCTGTGGCCCAACCTCACCGGCGGCGAGGTGATCGACCTGCTCGGGCGGTTGCGCGGCGGCCTCGACCCGACGCGCCGCGCCGAGCTGCTCGAGCGGTTCGACCTCGACCCGACGAAGAGGTCCCGTGCGTACTCCAAGGGCAACCGGCAGAAGGTCGCGCTCATCGCGGCGCTCGCCTCCGACGTGGACCTGCTGCTGCTCGACGAGCCGACGTCGGGCCTCGACCCCCTCATGGAGGACGTCTTCCGCCAGGTGATCGGCGAGCGCAGGGCCCTGGGGGGCACGGTCCTGCTGTCCAGCCACATCCTCGCGGAGGCCGAGGCGCTGTCGGACCGCGTGAGCATCATCCGGCGGGGCCGCGTGGTCGAGTCCGGCACGCTGGCGCAGCTGCGCCACCTCACGCGCACCGCGGTGACGGCCGACGTCGCGGCGGAGCCGGCCGCGCTCAGCGGGCTGGCCGCCATCGTCGGCGTGCACGGGCTGACCACCGACCGGCGCGACGGGACCACCCGGGTGCGTTGCGAGGTCGACACCGCAGCCCTCGACGCGCTGCTCGTGGCCCTGACCGCGGCCGGCGTCCGCGCGCTGACGAGCGCCCCGCCCACGCTCGAGGAGCTCTTCCTGCGGCACTACTCCGACGGGCTCGTCGGCACGGCGGCGACGGCATGAGCGCCCCGACCCTCGCGCGCGGCACGGCGACGCTGGCCGGGCCGCCGGACCGGCGGAGCCCGTTCACCGGGACCGCCGCGCTCGTCCGTCTCGCGGCGCGCCGCGACCGGGTGCTCGTCCCCGTGTGGTGGGGCGTGTTCGCGTTCCTCGCCTACGGCTCCGCCGCCGCGACCGTCGGCCTCTACCCCGACGAGGCGTCTCGGCGCCTCATCGCCGAGACGGTCAACGGCAACCTCAGCCTCATCGCGCTCTACGGGCCGGTCGCGGACCCGACCTCGATCGGGCAGATCGCGATGTTCAAGCTGACGACGTTCGGCGCGGCGCTCGTGGGTCTGCTCGCGATCGTCCTCGTCGTGCGGCACACCCGGGCCGAGGAGGAGGCGGGCCGCACCGAGCTCGTCGGAGCGGGTGCGACGGGCCGGTGGGCGCCGCTCGCCGCGGCCCTGCTGACCGTCGGCGGGACCGCCGTCGTGCTCGCGCTGGTGACGGCGGCCGGCCTCGTGGGAGCAGGGCTCGACGCGTCGGGATCCCTGTCGTTCGGCCTGGCCTGGGCGGTGACGGGCCTCGCCTTCGCCGGGGTCGCGGCGATCACGGCCCAGCTGGCGCCGACAGCGCGGGCGGCGACGGGCCTCGCGTCCGGCGTGCTGGGCGCGGCCTACGTGCTGCGGGCCGTCGCCGACACCTCCCCTGGTGGCGATCTCGTCTGGCTGCGCTGGCTCTCCCCGGTCGGCTGGGCCCAGGAGGTGCACGCCTTCTCCCAGCCCCGCTGGGCCGTCGGGCTGCTCGGCCTCACGCTCGCCGGGGGGCTCGCGATCGTCGCGTTCGGGTTGCTCGAGCGGCGTGACCTCGGGGCGGGGATGCTGCCGGAGCGCACCGGCACGGCCGGCGCGGGGCGCGACCTCACGGGGGCGTTCGGGCTCGCCCTGCGCCTGCACCGTCCGACCTTCCTCGGCTGGACGGTCGGCGTGGTGCTGCTCGGCTCGATGCTCGGCACGTTGGTGTCGAACATCGACGGGTTCCTCTCGGGGCCGATGGCCGAGGCGTTCCTCGCCCTCGGCGGTGAGAAGGGCCTCGTCGAGGCGTTCCTGGCGACCGAGTGGGCGCTCATCGGGGTGTTCATCTCCGCCTACGCCGTCCAGGCCGTGCTCCGGCTGCGCGGCGAGGAGCTCCACCGCCGGGCCGACCTGCTGCTCGTCACCCCGCTGAGCAGGCTGCGGTGGGCCGCGAGCCACGTCGTCGTCGCGCTCGGCGGTGCGGTGGCCCTGCTCGTCCTCGGCGGTCTTGCCGCGGGCGCCTCGACGGCCGGCGCGCTGGGCGATCCCGTGTGGTTCGGCGCGGTGCTCGGGGCAGCCGTCGTGCAGGTCCCCGCCGTGGCCGTGCTGGCCGGGCTGACGATGCTGGCGATCGGGCTCCTCCCACGGTTCGCCTCGGCGCTCGCCTGGGGCGTGCTCGTCGCCTTCCTGCTCATCGGCGAGGTGGGGCCGCTGCTCGAGTGGCCCGCCTGGCTGCTGGACCTGTCGCCGTTCGCGCACACCCCCCAGCTGCCCGGCTCCGACGTCTCGGTCGGTGCGCTCGTGGGCCTCGCGGCGGTTGCGGCCGTGCTCATGGCGGCGGGCCTCGCGGCCTTCCGGCGGCGCGACCTGGAGTAGCCCGGACGTGGCCCGCGAGGTGCGTCGCTCACCCGCCGACGCCGCGCGCAGGGCCTAGGCTGACGTCGGTCGAGCAGGGAGGCGGTCCGATGAGCACGAGCACACCAGGTCCGGGGGGCGGCGGGGTGCGCCCGCCGTTCGACCCCGTCGGCCGTCCCGGCGCCCCCGCGTCCGAGCGGCAGACGCCGCAGCCGGCCGGCACCGCCGCGCCCGACCGCCCGCCAGCTGGCGGCCCGACGGCGCACCGTCGTCCGCCGCTGTGGCTCGTCGCCGTCGCCGCCGTGCTCGTCGCGGGCCTCGGCGTCGTGGCCGTGCTCGTCCTGAGCAACCGCGGCGGGGGCATCGTGCCCGAGGCTGAGGTCATCACCCTGCCGGTCCCGACGCCGACGATCGAGCCGATGGTGCGCGAGCCGGTCACGGCCTTCGCCGACGCCCTGCCGTCCACGGTGCTGCAGCTCGCGCTGACGGAGCTCGCTGCCGAGCCGACGGTCCTGGCTGCCGGCGCGCTCGAGGGCTACCGGCTCGTCTACTCCGACGGCGGCACGCTCACCCTCGTCGGGACCGCCGGCCAGTGGGCGACGGTCGAGGCCGCGACGACGGCCGCGTCCGCGCTGGTGGCCGCGCAGGTCGCGGCGGCGGGTGCCGACGCCGACCCGGTCCAGGAGGGCCCCGTGCTCGTCGACGGCACCGAGGTGGGGCGGTACTCCCTGGTGCCGCGGGCCGACGGCACCGGGACCATCACGTGGACCAACCAGTCCGTGGTCCTCCAGCTCGACGGCCCGGCCGACTCCCTGCTCGACGTCCACACGGCGTTCACGCTGTGAGCGGCCTCGGCCGCGTGGCGGTGCTCGGTGGCGGCGTCATGGGCGAGGCGATCGTCTCGGCCGTGCTGCGTGCCGGGGTCGACGTCGACGACGTCGCGGTGAGCGAGCGGTACGCGGCACGGGCCACCGAGCTCTCGGCGCGCTACGGGGTCCGGGCGGCGGACGGCAACGCGAAGGTCGCCGCGCGCGCCGACGTCGTCGTCGTGGCCCTCAAGCCCCAGGACGTCGCCGGCGTGCTGGCCGAGATCGCGCCCGCGCTGCGCCCGGGCACCCTGGTGGTGAGCATCGCGGCAGGCCTGACGACGGCGTCCTTCGAGGCGCGACTGCCAGCCGGCACCCCCGTGGTGCGCGTCATGCCCAACACGCCGGCGGTCATCGGTGCCGGCGCGAGCGCGGTGTGCGGCGGGACGCACGCGAGCGAGGAGCACCTCGCCCTGACCGAGCGGCTGCTCGCCGCGACCGGGCTCGTGCTGCGCGTGGCCGAGGCGAACATGGACGCCGTGACCGCGATCTCCGGGTCCGGCCCGGCCTACGTCTTCTACCTCGTCGACGCGCTGGCCGAGGCGGGCGTGCTGCTGGGCCTGGCCCGGCCGCAGGCGCTGGCGCTCGCGGCAGCGACCTTCCGCGGCGCCGCGGAGCTGCTGGACCAGAGCGGCGAGCACCCCGTCGTGCTGCGCGAGCGCGTCTCGTCCCCCGGCGGCACCACGGTCGCCGCGCTGCGCGAGCTCGACGCGCACGGGGTGCGCGCGGCCGTGCTCGCCGCGGCCGAGGCCGCGCGGGACCGCTCACGGGAGCTCGCGGCGGAGCAGGGCATCACGCCCACCGCACGGCCGTGACCCCGGCCCGGCTGGTGGTCACGGCCCCGCGGTCGCGGACGGTCCAGCGGTGAACGGCGGCCGCCCCCCGGCGATGAGCGATGTCGCCCTGCTCGCCGGCGTCTCGCACCAGACCGTCTCGCGCGTGCTCAACGACCACCCCAGCGTGCGTCCGGAGACGCGGCAGCGGGTCCAGGCGGCCATCGCGGAGCTCGGGTACCGCCGCAACACGGCGGCCCGCACGCTCGTGACGCGCCGCTCGGGGGCGATCGGCGTCATGACGTCCGGCTCGGCCCTGTTCGGCCCCACCAGCACGCTCATCGCGATCGAGGGCGCTGCGCGCGACGCCGGGCTGTTCGTCAGCGTCGCGACGGTACGCCGCTGGGAGGCCGACGCGCTGCACCGCGCGCTCGAGCACTTCATGGACCAGGGCGTCGACGGCCTCGTCGTGGTGGCGGCGCACGACGACGCGGTGCGGGTCGTGACGGCGTTCGACGCGCCCGTGCCGGTGGTCATGGTCGGGCCCAGGGACCTGGAGGTCGGCGCGATCCACGCGGTCTCCGTCGACCAGTACGGCGGGGCGCGGCTGGCCACCCGGCACCTCGTCGGCCTCGGCCACCGCGGCGTGGTGCACCTGGCCGGCCCGCAGGACTGGATCGACGGGCGCGAGCGCGTGCGCGGCTGGCGCGACGAGCTCGCAGCGGCCGGCCTGGCCGCGGGCGCCCCGATCGAGGGCGACTGGACCGCCGACCGCGGCTACGCGGTGGGCCGGGCGATGGTCGCCGGGGAGCTGCCGACGGCCGTGTTCGCCGCGAACGACCAGCTCGCGCTCGGCCTCCTGCACGCGTTCGCCGAGGCGGGGGTCCGCGTGCCGGACGACGTCTCGGTGGTCGGTTTCGACGACGTCGACGGCTCCGCGCACTTCGTGCCGCCGCTGACGACGGTGCGTCAGGAGTTCGGCGCGCTGGGCCGGCGGTGCCTGGAGATGCTGCGCGCTGCGATCGCGGGCGAGCCGGTGCTGCCCGACGTCATCGCGCCGCGGCTGGTGGTCCGGTCGAGCACGGCGCCGCCGCGATCCGGCTCTTGACACCTCGAATGTGAGCGCTAACATTGTGAGCAGGGACCTCTTCGGGATCCGCGATGACGCGAGATGGAGCGCACCATGAGCACGGACGTCCGGCACACCGCGGCGCGAGCGGCGATCGCCGACGGGCGGGCGGTGCTCGGCATCGAGCTCGGCTCGACCCGGATCAAGGCCGTCCTCGTCACCCCGGACGGGGCACCCGTCGCGAGCGGCAGCCACGACTGGGAGAACCAGTTCGTCGACCGCACGTGGACCTACTCCCTGGATGCGGTCTGGTCCGGGCTGCAGGGCTGCTACGCCGCGCTGGTGGACGACGTCGAGCAGCGGTACGGCGTGCGGCCCGCCGCCTTCGGCGCCATCGGCGTCTCGGCGATGATGCACGGCTACCTGGCGTTCGACGCCTCGGGCGAGCTCCTGGTGCCGTTCCGGACCTGGCGCAACACCTCGACGGAACGCGCCGCCACCGAGCTGTCGGAGGTCCTCGGCTTCAACATCCCGCTGCGCTGGTCGGTCGCCCACGTCTACCAGGCGATCCTCGACGACGAGCCCCACGTGCCGAGCATCGCCGGCCTGACCACCCTCGCCGGCTACGTGCACCAGAGCCTCACCGGGCGCGCGGTCCTCGGTGTGGGCGACGCCTCGGGGATGTTCCCGATCGATGCGACGACTCGGGACTACGACGCGCGCATGCTGGCCCAGTTCGACGCGCTGGTCGCCGAGCGTCGACCGGGGCTGCACCTCGCCGACCTGCTGCCGCAGGTGCTCCTCGCCGGTCAGGACGCCGGCCGGCTGACCGAGGCCGGCGCCGCGCTGCTGGACCCGTCGGGCTCGCTGCTGCCCGGCGCGCCGCTGTGCCCGCCCGAGGGCGACGCCGGCACCGGCATGGTCGCCACCAACGCGGTCGCACCCCGCACGGGCAACATCAGCGTCGGCACGAGCATCTTCGCGATGATCGTGCTCGAGCGTGCGCTGGAGCGCGTGCACCACGAGGTCGACCTGGTCACCACGCCCGCCGGTGACCCGGTGGCGATGGTGCACTGCAACAACGGCGCCAGCGAGCTGGGCGAGTGGGCGTCGCTGTTCGGCCGGTTCGCGACGGCGATGGGCCACGAGTCCGAGCCCGACGCGGTGTTCGGCGTGCTGCTGCGCGAGGCCCTCGACGGCGACGCCGACGGCGGCGGGCTGGTCGCCTACAACTACCTGGCGGGTGAGCCGATCTCCGGGCTGGCCGAGGGCCGCCCGCTCTTCGTCCGCACGCCCGACAGCCGCCTGACCCTGGGCAACTTCATGCGCGCCCAGGTCTACGGCGCGTTCGGCACCCTGAGCCTCGGCATGCGCATCCTCGCGGCGGAGGGCGTCGAGGTGGATGCGATGTTCGCCCACGGCGGCCTGTTCCGGACCGCCGGCGTGGCCCAGCGGCTGCTCGCCGCTGCCGTCGACGCGCCGGTCGCGGTGGGCCGGACGGCCGGCGAGGGTGGCGCCTGGGGCATCGCCGTGCTGGCCGCCTACCTGGGGGCCGCCGCGGAGCTGGACCTCGGGACCTACCTGAGCACGCGCGTGTTCGCCGACGCGCAGACCGACGTCGTGGCGCCGGACGCCGACGACGTGGCGGGCTACGCCGCCTTCCTCGAGCGCTACACCGCGGGCCTGGCGATCGAGCGCGCCGCCGCGGCAGCCCTCTAGACCACCCGGACCGACGTGCCACGACGAGGAGAACGATGACGGCGACGAAGAGCCTTGCCGACTACGGCCAGGAGGTCCGCGACGAGGTCGCCGAGGTGCGCAAGGTCGTCTGTGACCTGCACGCGGAGCTGCCGCGCTGGGGTCTGGTCGTCTGGACCGCGGGCAACGTCTCGCAGCGGCTGCGCACGGCCGACCTCATGGTCATCAAGCCGTCCGGCCTCAGCTATGACGAGCTGACCCCCGCGTCGATGGTCGTCACCGACCTGGACGGCAACGTGGTGGACGGGGAGCGCTCGCCGTCCTCGGACACCTCGACGCACGCCTACGTCTACCGGCACATGCCCGAGGTCTACGGCGTGGTCCACACGCACTCGACCTATGCGACGGCATGGGCCGCGCGCGCCGAGCCCATCCCCTGCGTGCTGACGATGATGGGCGACGAGTTCGGCGGGGACGTGCCCATCGGCCCGTTCGCGCTCATCGGCGACGAGTCGATCGGCCGCGGCGTCGTGGAGACGCTCCAGGGCTCGCGCAGCCCCGCCGTCCTCATGCGCAACCACGGCCCGTTCACCATCGGCCCCTCGGCCCGCAAGGCGGTCGCCGCCGCGGTCATGGTCGAGGAGGTCGCCAAGACCGTGCACGTCTCGCGACAGCTCGGCGAGCCCACGCGCATCGCGCAGGCCGACGTCGACCGCCTCTACCACCGCTACCAGAACGTCTACGGCCAGTGACGTCCGCCACCACCAAGGAGCAGCAACGATGAGCAAGCCGTACGCCGACCGCGAGGTCTGGTTCCTCACCGGCAGCCAGTCCCTGTACGGCGAGGAGACGCTGCGCCAGGTCGCCGAGCAGTCCCAGGAGGTCGCACGCGTCCTCGACGAGGCCGGGGACGTCCCGGTGCGCATCGTGTGGAAGCCGGTCCTCAAGGACACCGAGTCCATCCGCCGCGCGATGATCGACGCGTCGTCCGACGACCGCGTGCTGGGCGTCATCACCTGGATGCACACGTTCAGCCCGTCGAAGATGTGGATCAAGGGCCTCGACCAGCTGCGCAAGCCGCTGCTGCACCTGCACACGCAGGCCAACGTCGAGCTGCCGTGGGACACCATCGACTTCGACTTCATGAACCTCAACCAGGCCGCGCACGGCGACCGCGAGCACGGCTACATCCAGAGCCGGATGGGCATCGCGCGCACGACGGTGGCCGGCCACGTGACGAGCCCCGTCGTCCAGGCGCGGGTCGGGGCGTGGGTGCGGGCCGCGGCGGGCTGGGCCGCGACGCACGAGATGCGCCTGGTCCGCTTCGGCGACAACATGCGGTACGTCGCGGTCACCGAGGGCGACAAGACCGAGGCCGAGATCACCTTCGGTGTCTCCGTCAACACCTGGGGCGTCAACGAGCTGGTGGAGGCCGTCGAGGCCGTCGCGGACGCCGACGTCGACGTGCTCGTGGCGCAGTACGAGGAGCTGTACGACGTCGTTCCCGAGCTGCGCCTGGGCGGGGAGCGGCACGAGTCGCTGCGCTACGCGGCGCGCCAGGAGATCGCCATCGAGGGCTTCCTCACCGCGCTCGGCGCGACGGCCTTCACCACGACGTTCGAGGACCTGGGCGGGCTGCGTCAGCTTCCCGGCCTCGCCGTCCAGCGACTCATGGCCAAGGGCTACGGGTTCGGTGCCGAGGGCGACTGGAAGACCGCCGTCCTGGTGCGCGCTGCCAAGGTCATGGGCGAGGGGCTGCCCGGCGGCGCCTCCCTCATGGAGGACTACACCTACGACATGACGCCGGGCGCGGAGCTCATCCTCGGCGCGCACATGCTCGAGGTCTGCCCGTCGCTGACCACCTCGAGGCCGACGGTCGAGATCCACCCGCTCGGCATCGGCGGCAAGGAGGACCCGGTCCGGATGGTGTTCTCCACCGACGCCGGCCCGGGTGTGGTCGTGGCGATGTCGGACATGCGGGACCGCTTCCGGCTGACGGCCAACGTCGTGGACGTCGTGACACCGCCCGCGGCGCTGCCGCACCTGCCCGTCGCCCGGGCGGTGTGGCAGCCGCGTCCGGACTTCACCACCTCCGCGGAGGCCTGGCTCACGGCCGGCGCGGCGCACCACACGGTGCTCTCGACCCAGGTGGGGCTGGAGGTGTTCGAGATCTTCGCTCAGCTCGCCCGGACGGAGCTGCTGGTCATCGACGAGCACACCACGCGGCGCGGTTTCGCCGACCAGGTGCGCTGGAACCAGGTCTACTACCGCATCGCCCAGGGGCTCTGAGCCCGTTCCCGTCGGACCGGGCCTCTGCCCCCGGTCCATGGCCGGGCTGTCGTTTGCTTTCGAAGTCTTTCGCTAACGCAGGTCAGTGGCACCCCTCCCGTGGGGGCGTCGCTGGCCTGCGTTCGCACGTTTGGGCCGGTGGGAGCGCTGGGAGCGGGACCAACGGCCCGTCAGCCGGACCGTGTCCGAGTCGTTACTGTTTCGCAATCAAAAGTTGCGTTCAAGAAGTTGACGCAAGGCGGGGCGCCCCGCGACAGTAGGCACGTGCTCAACGACGAGATCGAGCAGCTGCCCGTGACCTTGCGTCGCGAGCGCATGCTCCAGGTGATCAGCGAACGGCAGTTCGTGCGCGTCGCCGATCTCTCCGACACCTTCGGCATCTCGGACGTCACCGTCCGCGCCGACCTCGCGGCCCTCGAGACGTCGCACGCGGTGCGCCGGGTGCGCGGCGGCGCGATCGCCCCGCTGGGCGCCGGCCGCACCGAGCCGTCCTACGAGGAGTCCTCGGTCGAGCTGTCCGGGGAGAAGCAGCGGATCGGCGAGGCGGCCGCCGCGATGGTGTCGTCCGGGATGAGCGTGCTGCTCGACGTCGGCACCACGACGACGGCGATCGCCAGGGCGCTCGTCGCCCGGACCGACCTCGAGCAGGTGGTCGTCATCACCAACGGGCTGACCGTCGCCCTCGAGCTCGAGGACGCCGTCGGCCGGATCACCGTCGTCGTCACCGGTGGCACCCTGCGCCGGCTGCAGCACTCGCTGGTCAACCCCATGGCCACCGTCCTGCTCGACCGCCTGCACGCCGACCTCGGCTTCATCGGCTGCAACGGCATCGACGTCGAGCACGGCGTGACCAACCTCAACCTGCCCGAGGCCGAGGTCAAGGCGCGGATGATCGCCGCGGCGCAGCGCGTGGTCGTCACGGCCGACGGCTCCAAGCTGGGCCAGGTCCACCTGGGCCGTGTCGCGGGCCTCGACGAGGTCGACACCCTCGTCACCGGTCCCTCGGCCCCCGTCCAGGAGGTCGTGCGGCTGCGCCGCGCCGGTCTGGACGTCCTGCAGGTCGAGTAGCAACCCCACACTTCCTGACCGGTCCGAGCTAGGTCATGTCTCCCATATGCGTGTCCAGGTGATGCAGGCGGCGAGGATGATGGCGGCGCGGTAGGTGATGGCGAGCTTGTCGTAGCGAGTGGCCAGGCCTCGCCATTGCTTGGTCAGGGCGAAGTGGCGTTCGACGACGTTGCGGCCGCGGTAGGCGGCGGTGTCGAGTCCGGGTGGCCGCCCGCCGCGGGACCCGCGGCGTTTGCGGGCGGCGATCTGGTCGGACTTCTCGGGGATGACGACCTTGATGCCGCGGGCGTGCAGGGCGCGACGATAGACCCCGGCGGAGTACGCCTTGTCCGCGAGGACCATGTCAGGTCTAGTGCGCGGGCGACCTCCGGCCAGGCGCGGGACGCGGATGTCAGCCAGGACCGCTTCGAGCAGGGCGCCGTCGTTGCGGTGCCCGCCGGTGACCACGG
>NZ_DAORSQ010000086.1:0-11549 GCF_035443605.1 Actinotalea sp.
CGCGCAGCAGCGCCTCGAGCACGAGCCGCTTCTGCTCGCCCCCGGACAGCGTGCGCACCTCGCGGTGCTCGGCACGGTCGAACGGGATGGACAGCACGGCGTCGGTGATCCGGTCCCAGCCGGTCTCGGCGTCGTACCCACCCACGTCCGCCCAGTCCGCCAGTGCCTGGGCGTAGCGCATCTGGGTGGGCTCGTCGTCGGTGGTGAGCATCGCGAGCTCGGCGGCGGCGAGCTCGGCTGCGGCGGCACGGACGGCCGTCGGCGCGAGCGAGGCGAGCAGGTCGCGGATCGAGCGGTCGTCCTCGATGCGGCCCACGAACTGGCGCATGACGCCCAGGCCGCCGGAGCGCGCGACCGTCCCGGCGTGCGGCGCCTCGTCCCCGGCGACGATCCGCAGCAGGGTGGTCTTGCCGGCGCCGTTGGGCCCGACGAGGGCCACCTTGGCGCCGTCGCCGACGCGCAGGTCGACGCCGGCCAGCAGCGGCCGGCCGTCAGGCAGCACGTAGCCGATGCCGGTCAGGTCGATGTGTCCCACGCGGAGCATTCTCCCGGCCCGTGCGGGTGCAGGGCGACGTCATTGCCCGGCATCAGGTCCCGGGGCAGCCACCGGCTCGCCGGGCACGGGTGATGCGTGCACGCTCGGCGAGCGCGTCGTCCGCCGGGTAGGCCACGTGCTCGAGGGTCAGCCCGTGCGCCGGGGCGACGTGCGCCGCCGGGTCTCGGCGCCCCGAGACGAGCAGCTCTGCCGGCCAGCCGACGGCCCGCCTGCCCTCCCCGACGGCGAGCAGACCGCCCACCAGCGCCCGCACCATCGAGTGGCAGAACGCGTCGGCCCGCACGTCCAGCACCACCAGGCCCGCGTCCCCGCCGGCCGCCGGACGCGTGACGTCGAGCACCTGGAGCGTCCGGACGGTCGTCGCGCCCGGCCGCGGCTTGCAGAACGCGGCGAAGTCGTGCTCGCCGACCAGCCCGGCCGCGGCGAGCGCCATCGCCCCGACGTCGAGCGGCAGGCGGTGCCGCACCACCGTGGTCCGCCGCAGGGGGTCGACGAGCGCGACGTCGTCGGCCAGTCGGTAGGCGTACCGCCGGTGCAGCGCGCCGAACCGCGCGTCGAAGCCCGCCGGCGCCGGCTCGGCGCGGTGCACGACGACGTCCGGGGGCAGCACCCCGCCGAGCCGCCGCACCAGCCCCTCCTGCGGCGAGCCGGCCCGACCCCGCACCGCCAGCCAGGTCCCGCGGTCCAGGTCCACGTGCGCCACCTGCCCGCGCGCGTGCACACCGGCATCGGTGCGCCCGGCGACGGTCAGCCGGGGCGGCGGGCAGCGCAGCACCGTCCCCAGGGCGGCCTCGAGGGTGCCCTGGACGGTCCGCAGGCCCGGCTGGGTGGCCCAGCCGGAGAAGGCGGTGCCGTCGTAGCCGAGGTCGAGCCGGATCCGGACGTGGGGGGTGGCGTCGGCCGCACCGGGCGGCATCGCGGGTCCCGTGCCCTCCTCGACGGTCCCGTGGTCCGTGCTCATCCGGACAACGATAGGACCCCACGCGCCTTCGCCCTCACGGCACGGTGCGCCGCCGATAGGGTCGGCCGATGAGCCACTCCCCCGCACCGGTCGCCCCCGAGGACGAGCGCACGCTCGCGGTGGACTGCGGCGGGGGCGGGATCAAGGCCTCGGTGCTGGACGCCGCCGGCACGCTCCACGTGCCGCCGGTCCGGGTGCCGACGCCCTACCCGCTGCCGCCCGAGCGCCTGGTCGCCACCGTCGCCGCGATCGCGGCCGGTCTGCCCGCGGCGGACCGCGCCACGATCGGCATGCCGGGGATGCTGCGGCACGGCGTCGTCATCGCCACACCGCACTACGTGACCCGCTCCGGGCCCCGCTCGCGGGTGGACCCCGAGCTCTTCGCCGCCTGGGCGGGCAAGGACATGGCCGCGGCCTTCTCCGCGAGCCTCGGCTACCCGGTCCTCGTCCTCAACGACGCCGAGGTGCACGGCGCGGGGGTCGTGTCCGGCAGCGGGCTGGAGCTGGTGCTCACCCTCGGCACCGGCCTGGGCTCCGCGCTCTTCGACGGCGGGACGTTGGCCCCGCACCTCGAGCTCTCGCACGCTCCCGTGCGCTGGAACGTCACGTACGACGCGTACCTCGGCGAGCACGAGCGCCGCCGGCTCGGCGACGGCGCGTGGTCGCGGCGCGTACGCCGGGCGGTCGAGGGCCTGCGCCCGGTCTTCCACTGGGACCGGCTCTACCTCGGTGGCGGCAACGCCCGGCGGATCCGTCCTGCGACGCTCGACGCCCTGGGTGACGACGTCGTCGTGGTGCCCAACTCCGCCGGGATCGTCGGCGGCGTGCGGGCGTGGTCGCTGCGCACCCCGAGGCCGTCGGCCGGCTGAGCCCCGCCGGCCTCGACCCGGTCGACCTCGTCGAGCGCCGCGAGCAGCGTCCGCGTGAACGCGACCGGGCGCACGAGGTTGACCAGGTGCGTCGCCCCGGGCACCACGACCAGCCGCGCACCGGGCGCGGCCCGCAGGTAGGCCCGCTCCTGGCCCCGGAAGTGGTCCCAGCGGCCGTTGACGAGCCACACCGGGCACCGGAGCAGCGGCAGGTCCTCCAGGGGCCGTACGGCCGGCATCCGGGTCAGCACGTCGGTCATGACGTCGAGCGCGAAGCCCCCGGCCGCGAGGTCGGCCGCGCCGGTCGGCGGCAGCGCGGCGCGCACCAGGGCGGCGTTGAGCCCCGCACCGCGGTCCGGCAGCCGTTCGATGACCCGGACGGCCTGGCGCCAGGCCCGCACGGCGGGCACGTCGGGGCGTGTGCTGCACCCGGCCGCGAGCAGCCCGGCGACCCGCTCGGGGTGGCGCGCGGCGTAGGCGATCGCGAGGTACCCGCCCAGGGACAGCCCCACGAGCACGGCCCGGCCGCCGAGGTCGTCCACCGCGGAGCCGATGCGCGCCATGGCGCCCTCGACGTCGAAGCGCTCGGCCATCCGCTCGCCGTGGCCCGGCAGGTCGATCGCCACGGCCCGCCTGCCGGTGGCCTGCACGGCCTCGACCTGGGCGCGCCACATGGTCCGCGACGTGCGTGCGCCGTGCAGGAACAGCACCGGTGCGGCGCCGGCGTGCGACGGCTCGACCACACGGACCACGCTACGCGCCGTCGTGCGCCGCCGCAGACGGCACGAGCCGGGTCCCGCCCGTGAGGGCGGGACCCGGCTCGTCCGTCGGTGGTGCTCAGGCCTTGTCGGCCTCGGTGGCGTCGGCCTCGACGACCGGCGTCTCCTCGACGACCTCGACGACCGGGGTCTCCTCGGCCGGCGCGGCGGCCTTCTCGGCCTTGGCGGCCTTCGGGGCGGCGGCCCGCTTGGTCGCAGCGGCGGCCTCACGGACGACGGCCTGCTTGGGGCTCACGGGCTCCATGACGAGCTCGATGACCGCCATGGGGGCGTTGTCGCCCTTGCGCGGGCCGATCTTGGTGATCCGCGTGTAGCCACCCTGACGCTCGGCCATGGCCGGGGCGATCTCGGTGAACAGCTCGTGGACCACGCCCTTGTCCCGCACGACCGTCAGCACGCGACGGCGGGCGTGCAGGTCCCCGCGCTTGGCGAAGGTGACCATGCGCTCGGCGAGCGGACGCAGCCGCTTCGCCTTGGCCTCGGTCGTGGTGATCCGGCGGTGCTCGAAGAGGCTCGTCGCCAGGTTGGCGAGGATGTGGCGCTCGTGCGCCGGGCCGCCTCCGAGCCGCGGACCCTTGGTGGGGGTAGGCATGTCGTGCTCCTAGTTCTCGTCAGATGAAGGACCGGACGGGCGGACCGTCGGTGCCGGAAGCGTCAGGACAGCTCGTCGTCGGCGAAGTCGCTGTCGTCGTAGTACGTCGCCGGGTCGAAGTCCACCGGGCTGTCCTTGAGCGAGAGCCCCAGGCCGACGAGCTTCTCCTTGACCTCGGTGATCGACTTCGCACCGAAGTTGCGGATGTCGAGCAGGTCGGCCTCGCTGCGCGCCACGAGCTCACCCACGGAGTGGATGCCCTCGCGCTTGAGGCAGTTGTACGACCGGATCGTCAGCTGCAGCTCCTCGATCGGCAGCGCGAGGTCGGCGGCGAGCGCGGCGTCCGTCGGGGACGGGCCGATCTCGATGCCCTCGGCCTCGACGTTGAGCTCGCGGGCCAGGCCGAAGAGCTCGACCAGGGTCTTGCCGGCCGAGGCCAGCGCGTCCCGCGGGGTCATGCCCGGCTTGGTCTCGACGTCGACGATGAGCTTGTCGAAGTCCGTGCGCTGCTCGACGCGGGTGGCCTCGACCTTGTAGGTCACCTTGAGGACCGGCGAGTAGATCGAGTCGACCGGCACGCGGCCGATCTCGGCGTCGTAGGCCTTGTTCTGCTGGGCAGAGACGTAGCCGCGGCCGCGCTCGACCGTGAGCTCGATCTCGAGCTTGCCCTTGCCGTTGAGCGTGGCGATGTGCAGCTCGGGGTTGTGCACCTCGACGCCGGCCGGCGGGGTGATGTCCCCGGCGGTGACGGCACCCGGGCCCTGCTTGCGCAGGTACATCACGACGGGCTCGTCGTTCTCCGAGGAGACGACGATCTCCTTGATGTTGAGGATGATCTCGGTGACGTCCTCCTTCGCGCCGACGATGGTGCTGAACTCGTGCAGCACGCCGTCGATGCGGATGGAGGTGACCGCCGCGCCCGGGATGGACGACAGCAGGGTGCGACGCAGGGAGTTGCCGAGGGTGTAGCCGAAGCCGGGCTCCAGGGGCTCGATGACGAACCTGGAGCGGTGCTCGGCGATGACCTCTTCGGTCAGGGTGGGGCGCTGTGCGATGAGCACGGTGGGGTTCCTCTCAGTGTGCGTCCGCCATATGACGCATCACGCGGTGCCGCCGCCGGGTATCGGTCCACCCGGCGGCGTCCAGCAGGGACGGGGGAGGTCAGACGCGGCGGCGCTTGGGCGGACGGCAGCCGTTGTGCGCCTGGGGCGTGACGTCCTGGATCGAGCCGACCTCGAGGCCGGTCGCCTGCAGGGAGCGGATCGCGGTCTCGCGGCCCGAGCCCGGACCCTTGACGAGAACGTCGACCTTCTTCATGCCGTGCTCCTGGGCGCGACGGGCCGCGGCCTCGGCCGCGAGCTGCGCCGCGAACGGGGTCGACTTGCGCGAGCCCTTGAAGCCGACCTGGCCCGAGGAGGCCCAGGCGATGACGGCGCCCGACGGGTCGGTGATCGACACGATCGTGTTGTTGAACGTGCTCTTGATGTGGGCGACGCCCACGGCGATGTTCTTCTTCTCCTTGCGCCGCGGCTTGCGCGCGGCGCCGGCGGTGCGGGTCTTGGGAGGCATTGCGGTTCCTTCGCTGGTCTGAGGTCGTCGGACCGCCGGCTGCGTGGTCGCGCCGGCGGACTGCTGCTACTTGCGCCCGGCCTTCTTCTTGCCGGCCACGGTGCGCTTGGGGCCCTTGCGGGTACGCGCGTTGGTCTTGGTCCGCTGACCGCGCACGGGCAGCCCGCGGCGGTGCCGGATGCCCTCGTAGCTCCCGATCTCGACCTTGCGGCGGATGTCTGCCGCCACCTCGCGGCGGAGGTCACCCTCGAGCTTGTAGCTGCCCTCGAGGTGGTCGCGCAGGGCGACCAGCTCGGCGTCGCCGAGGTCCTTGACGCGCAGGTCCGGGCTGATCCCGGTCGCGGCCAGCGTCTGCTGGGCGCGGGTACGGCCGACGCCGTAGATGTAGGTGAGCGCAACCTCGAGCCGCTTGTCGCGGGGGAGGTCGACGCCGACGAGACGTGCCATCTTCAACTCCTGTACTGCGTCGGAGGTCCTCCGCGCGGTCGTCCCGCTGAAGCAGGCCCCGGCCTCCGACCGGGGGTTGCACCGTGGCCCCGAGGGGCCGCCCTGGGAACCAGGGGTGCTGACCGTGCGCTGGTCCGGTCACCGCTGCGCGGTGCCGGTGGTCGTGCGTGAGCTCCCGGCCGTGGCCGGGACGCCGGGGCTCAGCCCTGGCGCTGCTTGTGCCGCAGGTTCTCGCAGATGACCATGACGCGACCGTGCCGGCGGATCACCTTGCACTTGTCGCAGATCTTCTTGACGCTGGGCTTGACCTTCATGCTCGTTCCTCCGCCGCCGCACGCGCACACGAGCGTGCAACGGGCGGCAGTGTCGATGGTGGGTGGGGCTTACTTGTAGCGGTAGACGATCCGGCCGCGGGACAGGTCGTACGGGCTCAGCTCCACCACGACCCGGTCCTCGGGGAGGATCCGGATGTAGTGCTGACGCATCTTGCCCGAGATGTGCGCGAGAACACGGTGGCCGTTGGCGAGCTCCACGCGGAACATCGCGTTCGGCAGTGCCTCGACCACGCTGCCCTCGATCTCGATGACACCGTCCTTCTTTGCCATTTCCTCCGCTAACTGTTCGGTGACACGACACCCCCCACCACGCAGCCACGGGCGAGCCCGTGGTGTCCGGTCGGGGATCAGGTGGCCGCCCACCCGCTGGGGGCCCGCGCCGGCGAGCCGGACGGACAGCGAACAGGGCACACGCACCCAACGGAGGATCATACGCCATCGCGCACGATGCTGACGCGTCAGGCCGGGGTGGATCCCTCGGGCAGCCACGGTGCGACGGTGACCCCCAGCTCCGCGAGCCGGGCGGCGCCGCCGTCGTGCGCCGTGAGCACCCAGACACCCTCCGGCCCGATGGCGACCGTGTGCTCCCAGTGGGCGGCCCGCGAGCCGTCCTGGGTGACGACGGTCCAGTCGTCCTCGAGGACGCGGGTGTGCCGCTTGCCGCGCGTGAGCATCGGCTCGACGGCGACGCACAGCCCGGCGCGCAGCCGGGCGCCCTTCTCGCGCGTGCGGTAGTTGAGCACCTCGGGCGGCTGGTGCATCGCGCTGCCGATCCCGTGACCGACGTACTCCTGGACGATGCCGTACCGCACGCCGCTCGCCTCGACGACGTCCTCGACGGCCTCCCCCACACCACCCAGCCGCTCACCGGTCGCGAGCGCTGCGATCCCGGCCCACAGGGCGGCCTCGGTCGCCTCGCTCAGCGCGACGTCAGCGGGGTCGGCGTCGGGCAGCACCATCGTGAAGGCTGCGTCGCCGTGCCAGCCGTCGACGATCGCACCGCAGTCCACGGAGACGACGTCGCCGGGCTCCAGCACGCGGTCACCGGGGATCCCGTGCACGATCTCCTCGTTGACCGAGACGCACAGCACGGCCGGGTAGCCGTGGTAGCCGAGGAAGGACGGCGTTGCCCCGGCCTCCGCGATGACCCGGGCCGCCACGGCGTCGAGGTCGGCCGTGGTGGCACCCGGGCGCAGTGCGGCCCGGACCGCGGCGTGCGCGTCGGCCACGACGATCCCGGCCCGGCGCATGCCGGCCACCTGGGCTGCCGTCTTGTACTCGATCTTCTCCCGGCCGAAGGCCATGGGGCTCCCCTCAGGCGAGCGCGGCGAGGAGCCGGTCGGCGACCTCGTCGATCTCGCCGATGCCGTCCACCTGCACCAGCAGGCCGCGGGCGGCGTAGGCGTCGGTCAGCGGTGCGGTCTGCTCCGCGTAGATGTCCAGCCGACGCGCGATCGCGTCGTGGGTGTCGTCCTCGCGTCCCTCGCGCACGGCCCGCAGCTCGATCCGCGCGAGCAGCTCGTCCCGGTCGGCGACGAGCTCGATGACCTTGTCGAGCGCCACGTCGTGGTCCGCGAGGATGCGGTCGAGCGCCGCCACCTGGGCGGCGTTGCGCGGGTACCCGTCGAGGATGAACCCCTCCGCCGCGTCCGCCTGGTCGAGGCGCTCGCGCACCATCGCGTCGGTGACCTCGTCCGGCACGAGCTCGCCGCGCAGGGTGTACGACCTGGCGAGGGTGCCGAGCTCGGTACCCAGGGTGGTCGCCGCGCGGAAGATGTCCCCCGTCGAGATGGCCGGGATCCCGTAGTGCCGGGCCAGCCGACACGCCTGGGTCCCCTTGCCCGAGCCCTGCGGCCCCATGACGACGAACCGCGGGCTCATCGCAGGAAGCCCTCGTAGTGCCGCTGCTGCAGCTGGGACTCGATCTGCTTGACCGTCTCCATGCCGACGCCGACGACGATGAGGATCGACGTGCCGCCGAACGGGATGTTGGTGCCGACGTCGAGCAGGATGAAGGCGATGAGCGGGATCATCGCGACGAGCGCGAGGTACAGCGAGCCCGGGGCCGTGATCCGCGAGATGACGTAGTCGAGGTACTCCGCCGTCGGCCGGCCGGCCCGGATGCCCGGGATGAAGCCGCCGTACTTCTTCATGTTGTCCGCGACCTCGTCCGGGTTGAACGTGATCGCGGTGTAGAAGTACGCGAAGAAGATGATGAGCACCATGTAGAGCCCGATGTTGATGGGGCTCGACGGGCTCGCGACGTACTGCGTCAGCCAGATCACCCAGCCGGCGGTCTGGTCGCCGAACTGTGCGATGAGGCCGGGGATCGCGAGCAGGGACGAGGCGAAGATCACCGGGATGACGCCCGCCATGTTGATCTTGATCGGGATGTAGGTGCTCGTGCCCCCGTACATCTTGCGACCGACCATGCGCTTGGCGTACTGCACCGGGATGCGCCGCTGGGACTGCTCGACGAAGACCACCAGGCCGACGACGAGCACGATGATCGCGAGCACGATGGTGAACTTCGTGGCGCCGTTCTGCCCGCCGGCGATGGACCACATCGCCACGGGGAAGGTGGCGGCGATCTGCGTGAAGATGAGCAACGACATGCCGTTGCCGATGCCCCGCTCGGTGATGAGCTCGCCCAGCCACATGATGAGGGCGGTGCCGGCTGTCATCGTGATGATCATGATGAGGATCGTCACGATGTCATCGTTCGGGATCACCGGCACGGTGCAGCCGGAGAAGAGCAGGCCGTTGCGGGCGACCGTGATGATGGTGGTCGACTGCAGGATCGCCAGGCCGATCGTCAGGTACCGCGTGTACTGGGTCAGCTTGGTCGTGCCCGACTGGCCCTCCTGGTGCAGGGCCTCGAAGCGGGGGATGACCACGCGCAGCAGCTGGATGATGATGCTCGCCGTGATGTACGGCATGATCCCCAGCGCGAACACCGCCAGCTGGAGCAGCGCACCGCCGCTGAAGAGGTTGATGAGGCCGAGCAGGTCGTTGGCGCCGGCGGTCTGCGCCACGCAGGCCTGCACGTTGCCGTAGTCGACCCCGGGGGTCGGCAGGAACGAGCCGAACCGGAACACCACCATGATCGCGATGGTGAAGAGCAGCTTGCGCCGCAGGTCTGGCGTCCGGAAAGCCCGAACGAATGCGCTGAGCACCTGTCCTCCTGCTCCGCCGTGGGCGGTACGTCGTCCTGCGCGTGCGGGCCCGATCGGGGAACCGCCGTGGGAACCCTAACCGAGATCTGCCATGGGACGGCACAGGGGCCGGGTCGCAGTGCGCCCCGGCCCCTGGTCCGACTCAGTCCTGGTCGATCGACCCGCCGGCCGCGACGATCTTCTCCGCGGCGGTGGCCGAGACCTTGTCCACGGAGACCGCGAGCTTGACGCCCAGGTCGCCGTCGCCGAGCACCTTGACCGGCTGGCCCTTGCGGACCGCGCCCTTGGCCACGAGGTCCTCGACCGTCACCGCACCACCCTGGGGGTAGAGCAGCTGGAGCTTGTCGAGGTTGACCACCTGGTACTCGGTGCGGAACGGGTTCTTGAACCCGCGCAGCTTCGGCAGACGCATGTGCATCGGCATCTGGCCACCCTCGAACCGGCTCGGCACCTGGTAGCGGGCCTTGGTGCCCTTGGTGCCACGACCGGCCGTCTTGCCCTTGGACGCCTCGCCACGACCCACGCGGGTCTTGGCGGTGTGCGCACCGGGGGCCGGACGCAGGTGGTGGAGCTTCAGCGTGCCACCGGCACCCGAGACGGGCGCCTTGGCCTTGGCCGGCGCCTTGTCGGCGGCGGCCTTGGTCGAGGCTGCCTTGGGGGCCTTCTCGGCGGCAGCCTTGGCCGGCGCCTTGTCGGCAGCGGCCTTGGCCGGCGCCTTGTCGGCAGCGGCCTTGGTCGAGGCGGCCTTGGGAGCCTTCTCGGCTGCGGGCTTCTTCTCGGCCGCGGGCTTCTCGGCGGTCTTCTTCACCGTCGAGGCAGCCTTGGGCGCCTTCGTCGCGACCTCCGCGTCAGCGGCGGCCGTCTCGTTCTTCTCTGCCATGGTCAGTCGACCTCCTCGAAGGCGACAAGGTGGATCACCGTGGCGACCATGCCCCGGATCTCCGGGCGGTCCTCCTTGACGACGACGTCACCGATGCGCTTGAGGCCGAGGCTCCGCAGCGTGTCGCGCTGGTTCTGCTTGCCGCCGATGGCGGACTTGGTCTGGGTCACCTTGAGACGGGCCATCATGCACCGGCCTTCGCGGCGAGACCCGCGGCGCGCGCCTTGAGCATCGACGCCGGGGCGACGTGCTCGAGCGGCAGGCCACGGCGGGCGGCGACGGCCTCGGGCTCCTCGAGCCCGCGCAGTGCCGCCACGGTCGCGTGCACGATGTTGATGGCGTTGGAGGACCCCATCGACTTCGACAGCACGTCGTGGATGCCGGCGCACTCCAGGACCGCGCGCACCGGGCCGCCGGCGATGACGCCGGTACCGGGGGACGCGGGACGCAGGAAGACGACGCCGGCTGCGGCCTCACCCGTGATCGGGTGCGGGATCGTGCCCTGGATGCGCGGGACGCGGAAGAAGCTCTTCTTGGCCTCCTCGACGCCCTTGGCGATCGCCGCGGGCACCTCCTTGGCCTTGCCGTAGCCCACGCCGACGGTGCCGTCGCCGTCGCCCACGACGACGAGCGCCGTGAAGCTGAAGCGGCGGCCGCCCTTGACGACCTTGGACACGCGGTTGATCGTCACGACGCGCTCGAGGAAGGCGCTCTTCTCGGCCTCGCCCCGACGGTTGTCGCGACGGTCGCCGCCGCCACGGTTGTCGCGGCGGTCCCCGCCGCCGGCGCCCGCGGCGCCGCCCTGCGCGCCGGTGTTGCTGCGCTGCGGTGCAGCCATCAGTGGTTCCTCTGCTTCCGTACGGACAGAACTCGGCGGCCGGTCACAGGGACAGCCCGCCGTGGCGGGCACCGTCGGCGACCGCCGCGACCCGCCCGTGGTACTTGTTGCCGCCGCGGTCGAAGACCACGGCGTCGACGCCGGCAGCCTTGGCGCGCTCGGCGATGAGCTCGCCGACGGCGCGTGCCTTGGCCGACTTGTCGCCGGTCGACGCCCGCAGGTCCACCTCGAGGGTGGACGCGGAGGCCAGCGTGCGACCGACGGCGTCGTCGACGACCTGGGCGACCATGTGACGGTTCGACCGGGTCACGACCAGACGGGGACGAGCGGCGGTGCCGACGACCTTCTTGCGAAGGCGCAGGTGACGACGCGCTCGAGCGATGGCCTTGCCCTTGCCACGGATCGTGAGAGCCACGTTACTTACCAGCCTTTCCGGCCTTGCGGCGGACAACCTCGCCGGCGTAGCGCACGCCCTTGCCCTTGTAGGGCTCGGGCTTGCGGATCTTGCGGATGTTCGCGGCGACCTCGCCGACCTGCTGCTTGTCGA
>NZ_DAORSQ010000087.1:0-11362 GCF_035443605.1 Actinotalea sp.
TCGTGGAGCATGTCGCGCGTCATGGCGTCGAGCGCTCCGAAGGGCTCGTCCATGAGCAGCACGGGCGTGCGCTGCGCGAGCGTGCGGGCGAGCGCGACGCGCTGGCGCATGCCGCCGGAGAGCTCGTGCGGGCGCTTGTCGGCGAAGTCGGCCAGGTGCACCGAGGCGAGCAGCTCACGCGCCTCGGGCTCGCGGTCCGAGCGCGAGACGCCGCGCAGGCGCAGCGCGAGCTCGACGTTGCCGCGGACCGTGAGCCACGGGAAGAGCGCCGACTCCTGGAACATCAGGGCCGGGCGGTGACCGCCGTCGATCGTGATGGACCCGCCGGAGACGGGCTCGAGGCCAGAGATCATCGACAGCAACGTGGACTTGCCGCAGCCCGAGGCCCCGACGAGGCAGACGAACTCGCCCGCCCGGACCTCCAGGCTGAGCCGGTCGACGGCGAGGCACGCCTGGGGCCCGCGACCGTAGACCTTGCTCACCTCGGTCAGGACGACCGCGGGGCGTGGCGGGCCGTCGGTCGTCCGTCCAGCCTGCGCGTCGAGCTCCGTCGTCGTCATGGCCCCGCCACCTCCGGGAGGCCCCGGGCTGCCAGGACCTCGTTGAGGATGCTGAGGTCGTAGAGGCCGTCGAGGTCGGGGACGCCGCCCTCGAGCGTGCCCACCGCCGCGGCGTGCTCGGCACCGGTGATGAGGGACGTCGCCACGGGGTCGTCGGTGAAGGTGATGTTGGCCCACGCCTTGGCGACGACGCCCTCGGGGAGCGCCTTGCCCGACAGTGCGGCGATGGCGTCCTCGACGACGGCCTGCGCGTCCTCCGGGTGGGCGTTGAGCCACTCGTTCGCCGCCACCTGGCCCTCGATGAGCCGCCGCACGACGTCGCGGTGCGCCTCGAGGAAGGCCGGGCTGACGATGAGGTTGGTGGTCACGAAGGCGCCGTCCGGCCACAGGTCGCGCTCGTCGACCAGGATGGTCGCCCCGGCCTCGAGCAGCCGCGTCGCGTTCGGCTCCGGGACCCACGCGCCGTCGATCGCGCCGGCGGCGAAGGCGTCGAGGATCTGCGAGTTCTCCTGCGGGGCGATGAGCACGTCGCCCCCGCCCGCGAGGTCGGACTCGAGGCCCTGGTCGGCGAGCCAGGACCGCAGGGCGACATCCTGGGTGTTGCCGAGCTGGGGCGTGGCGATGGTGGTGCCCACGAGGTCGGCCGGCTCGTCGATCCCCTCGCGGACGACGAGGAACGCGCCGCCGGACGCGGCGCCCGAGACGACGCGGACCGCCTCGCCGTCCGACTGGACGAAGCCGTTGACCGTCGGGTTGGGGCCGATGTAGGTCGCGTCGATCGCGCCGGAGAACATCGCCTCGATCGCCGAGGGGCCGGCGTTGAAGAGCGTGGTCTCGAGGGTCGCGGCCTCGCCGAGGGCGTCGGCGAAGAAGCCCTCCTCGACGCCGACGATCGCCGTGGCGTGGGTGACGTTGGGGAAGTAGCCGAGCCGCAGCACGGTCGGCTCCGCCGAGGTGGGGTCGGCCGCCTGGCTCGCGGAGCCGCAGGCGGCGGTGAGGCTGAGGGCGGCCACGCCGAGAGCGGCGGCCAGGGTGGTGGGGGCGGAGCGACCGTTCATGGGAACCTCGAGTATCGTGTCCATCGGATCGGCAACACCTACCGATAAAGTAGACAATTCACCACGAACCCGGGCACGTCAACCCGCACGGCGCTGCGATCCCCCGTTCGGGTGAGCGCCGCGGCGCGCGGGCACGGGCAGCGCGGTGGCCGTCCCGGCGCCGGCGTCGGGCGTGAGCCCTCAGTGCGCCAGCGCGGTGAGGAAGGCGACGCTCGCCGCGGAGATCTGCGCGCGCGCGTCGTCGGCGTCGATCGTCGGGGTGCCGTCGCCCGGCTGCGGGCCGTAGTCGCCGAAGGACGCGTGCGAGGCGCCCTCGACCACCGTGAACGTCGCGCCCGTCGGCAGGTCGGTGCGGGACGCCTCGATCGCCGCCGGGGTGGCCAGGCCGTCCTCGCTCGCCGAGAGGGACAGCACCGCTGCGGTCAGGGTCGTGCTGAGGTCGTCGGCGGGGTAGGAGGCCCACAGCAGGAGCCCGACGACGGGGGCCTCGGCGTCGGCGTCGTGCGCGTCGGCGTCCATCGCGGCGACCGTGCCGCCCAGGGAGTGCCCGCCGACCACCCACCGGGCGATCTCGGGGTGGGCGGTGCGCGCGGCCTCGAAGGCCCCCGTGGCGAGGAACGCGATGCCCGCCGGCTGCTGCGGGACGACCACGAGCACACCGGCCTCGGCCAGCGGGCGCAGCACCGCGGCGTAGGCCCGGGCCTCGACCTTGGCCCCGGGCTGGAGCACGAGCCCCGTGGTGACCGGGCCGGCGGTGGGTGCGAGCTCGATCCGGGTGGCGGTGCGGGTCACGGTGACGGCGCCGTCGGACACCATCGCCGCAGGGGCCGGGTCGATCGCCGGGAAGGGGCGGAGCCAGGCGACGAGGACCAGCCACGACGTGGCGACCACGCCCAGGGCGACCCGGCCCAGCCGGCGCCAGGTGGAGGACGGGCGCGCTGCCCGGGGCACGAACGACAGCCCGGCGACGGCCAGCCCGACGACGGCGGTCAGCACGAGCATCACGGCGTAGAGGGGGTGCCCGCCCACGACGGCGGGCCACGCGGTCAGGCAGGCCCACGCGACGATGCCCAGCGAGACCGCCGCGACGGCGCGGGCCGCCCAGGCCATGGCGGGCCGGGGGGTGGGATCCATCGGACGACCGTAGCGGCCCGGCGCGCCCCGGCGGGTGCCGTCCCGCCCTGCATGCCGGGGGGACCTAGGGCACTGGTCCGGGACGGCGCGGGAGAACAGCCTGGAGGTGACCGCGCCGTCCCGCGGCCTGCGGGTGCCCCCTGAAGGAGGCGGCCATGACCGTCCCCGCGATCGCCACGCACGGCCTGACCAAGCGCTTCGGCCGGGTGGTCGCCCTGGACCGCCTGGACCTCGAGGTCCACCAGGGCGAGGTGTTCGGCTTCCTCGGGCCCAACGGCGCGGGCAAGTCCACGACCATCCGCCTGCTGCTCGGCCTGATCCGACCGACCTGGGGCGCAGCCGAGATCCTCGGCACCCCCGTGCACGACGTGCGGCGGGCGCACCGGCACGTGGGCTACGTGCCGGGCGACGTCGCGCTGTGGCCCCAGCTCACCGGGGCGGAGACCCTCGAGCTGCTCGGCAACGTCGCGGGACGGTCCGACGCGGCCTACCGCGACGCGCTGCTCGAGCGGTTCGCCGTGGACCCGTCGGCCCGCGTCCGGTCGTACTCCAAGGGCAACCGGCAGAAGATCGCCCTCGTCGCGGCCTTCATGTCCCGGCCGGACGTGCTGCTGCTCGACGAGCCGACGGCGGGCCTCGACCCGCTCATGGAGGCCGAGTTCCAGCGGCTCGTCCACGAGGTCACGGACGTGGGGCAGACGATCTTCCTCTCCTCGCACATCCTCGACGAGGTCGAGGACCTGTGCGACCGCGTGGGGATCCTGCGCGCCGGCCGGCTGGTCGAGGTCGCGGCCCTGGACGACCTGCGCCACCTGCACACCGTCGTCGTCGAGGTCCAGCTCGACGGACCGGTGCCCCGGCTCGACGACGTGCCGGGCCTGGGCGCCGTCGAGGAGGTCCCCGGCGGGCTGCGGGTGGCCGTCACGGGCTCGCCGGCCGCGCTGCTCGAGGCGCTCGCCGGTCTGCCGGTCACCCGGATCCGCACGGAGGAGCCCTCGCTCGAGCAGATCTTCCTCACCTACTACTGAGCACCGCCCGACCACTCAGCCCCGCCGCACGGGAGGAGGACACGTGTCGACGACACGCACGGTCCGCGGCGGCGGGCGCCACCCCGCGCACGCGCTGTGGCGGGGTGAGGCGCGCCGCCACGTGCCCGGTGACCGGCCCGGCCACCGGCACGAGCACCGGGCGGCCACGCCGAGGCTCGGCGCCGCGGTGGCCCGGCTGACGGCCCGGCTGCTGCGCCGCGGCTGGGTGGCCCTGGTGGTGGGCCTCGGCGCCTATGCGGTCATGGAGGTGCGGGTCTTCGAGGCGACCTACCCGGACCAGGCGACGCGGGACGCGCTCGTGAGCCTGGCCAACGACCCCGCGATGCGCATCCTGCAGGGCCTGCCCGCCGGCACGAGCACCGGGGCGCTCGTCGTGTGGGACGCCGGGTGGATGCTCCAGCTCATCGTCGGCGTGTGGGCGGTCGCCTCGGCCTCGCGCCTGCTGCGCGGGGACGAGGAGGCGGGCCGGATCGACCTGCTGCTCACCGGCCGGATGACGCCCCGGGCCGTGCTGGGGGTGCAGCTGGGCGTGCACCTCGCCGCCTGCGTCCTGGTCGGGCTGCTCTTCGGGGGGACGCTCGCGGCGGCCGGGACGGACGTGCGCGGCGCGCTGCTCTACGGCGTGCTGGTCGGTGGGTTCGCTGCCACGTTCGTCGGGGTGACCGCCGTCCTGGCCCAGCTCCTCGCCGCCCGGGGCAGGGTGCTCGGTGTCGCGGCGTCGATGCTCGGCGGGTCCGTGCTGGTGCGGATGGTCGCCAACAGCTCCGACGACCGGGCATGGGTGGCGTGGCTGACGCCCTTGGGCTGGAACGACCACCTCGAGCCCTTCGGTGGCGACCGCGCCCAGGTGCTGGTGGTCCCGCTCGCCGTCTGCGCCGGTCTGGTCGGGCTCGCCGTCGTGCTCCGCGGGCGCCGGGACGCCGGCGCGGGGCTCATCGTGCAGCACCGGGCCGCGCGCTCGCGCCTGCTCTGGCTCGGCGGGCCGCTGGCCTTCGCGTGGCGGGCCACGCTGGGGACGCTGCTCGGCTGGGTGGCGGGCCTGGTCGCGTTCGGGATCTTCATCGGGGCGCTGCTGCCGAGCATCGTCCAGTTCGTCGAGGGCGACGAGTCCTACGCCCAGATCCTCGCGATGTTCGGGGTCGACGTGGCCGACATCCTGCTGGGCTACGTCTCGATGATGGGCGTCATCACGGGGCTGGTCGTCGCGCTCTACGCGACGTGGCGGGTGGGCGCCGCGCGTGCGGAGGAGGACTCCGGGCGGCTCGAGCAGCTGTTGGTGCGGCCCGTCCAGCGGTGGCGCTGGTTGGGTGGCCACGTGCTGCTGGCCGCGGTGTCGACCGCGCTCCTGTCGCTGGTGACGGCGCTGGCGACGTGGGCATCCGGCCGGCTGGTCGGTGCGGACCTCACGCTGCCCGACGCCCTGGCTGCGTCCGCCAACGCCCTGCCGGCGGTCGCGGTCTTCCTCGGCCTCGCCGTGCTGCTCCTCGGTGTCGCACCGCGGCTCGTCGTCCCAGCCGGCGCGTCGGCGGCGATGGTCGCCTACGTGGTGCAGCTCGTCGGCCCGGCGCTGGACTGGCCCGAGGCCGTCCTGGCGCTGTCCCCCTTCCACCACCTGGCGATGGTGCCGGTGGACCCGTTCGGTGCGGCGGCCGCCCTGGGGATGCTCGGGCTGGCCGTGGCGCTGGTCGGTGCCGGGATGGTCGCCTTCCAGCGGCGCGACCTCGTGGGCGGCTGACGCGGCAGGATGGCGGCGTGCTCGACGACTTCGACGACGTCCTGGCGCGGGCGCGCGACGGCTCGGGCGAGGCGTTCACCGCGCTGTACGAGGACCTCGTGCGCCCCGTCGCCGCGTACCTGCGCGGACGGGGGACCCGCGACGTCGAGGACCTGACGAGCGAGGTCTTCCTCGCCGTCTTCACCGGTCTGGCCCGGTTCAGCGGCGACCAGGCGCAGTTCAGGTCCTGGGTCTTCACCATCGCCCACCGACGGGTGGTCGACGCGTGGCGCAAGGGCGCCCGGTCCCCGGTCGAGGTGGGCTACGAGCCCGACGACGACGCGCGCACCAGCCCCGCGGCGGAGGCCGGCGCGCTGGAGCTGCTGGGGCACCACGAGGTGGCCGTGCTGCTCGCCGCGCTCACCGACGACCAGCGCGAGGTGCTCGTGCTGCGGATCGTCGCCGACCTCACGGTCGAGCAGGTGGCCGTGGTGCTGGGCAAGCGGCCCGGTGCCGTCAAGGCGCTGCAGCGCCGCGGGCTGGCGACCGTGCGCCGAGCCCTCCCGGAGCAGGGCGTACCCCTGTGAGCGGATCGGGCGATGACCAGGACATGAGGGCGGAGCAGGACGAGCGACTGGTCGCGGGCGCAGCCGTGCCGTCCGAGCCCGGTCTCACCGCCTTCGTCGCGGCCCTGCGCGCCACGGCCACCGCGGCAGCGCCCGCACCGAGCGCGGAGCTGGCCGCCCTGCTGCGCGGCGAGGCCCGGCGGCCCGCGCTCCACCTCGTCGGCGCGGTGCCCGCCCGCCGCCGCGCCCCGCTGCGCGTCGCCGCCGGCCTCGGCCTCGCGGCCAAGCTGGCGCTCGGTGCCGGTGCCGCGGCCGCCGCGACGGTCGGCGCCGCGACCGTCGACGCGGTGCCCGACGCCGTGCAGGTCCCGGCCGCCGCGGTCGTCGACGCCGTGGTGCGCCTGGTCGCGCCCGGTCAGGGCACCGAACCGGCCCACGGGCCGGGCCTCGTCCCGGCCACCGACCCGGCCCCAGACCCGGGGCAGCAGCCCACGGGGCCCGGCGAGCCCGCGCGCGGCGCCGCCGAGCGCGGCCGGTCCGCTGACGTCGGGCAGGGCGGCGAGCACGCGGCCACCCCGGACGTGCCGGACGAGGCCGCGTCGCACCCGACCGGGCCGCCCGCCCCCCCGGGCACCCCCGCCCACCCCGGCGCGCCCGGCGCCGACGTCCCGGCGGACCCGGGTCGCGGCACCGTCCCCGAGCCGCCGACCGACCCGGGTCGCTCCGGCGACGCGCCCGAGACCCCGGGGACGGGCGGCGCGGGGACGCCCCCCACCACCCCGCCGTCCGGCGGCGGGGGCGACGACCGTCCCAACCCGTGAGACGGTCCGGGTGACCCGTACCCCGCCGGGCGCGGCCGGCGATGACCGTGACGAGAGCGGCACCCGTGCCGCACACCGCGTCGACCGCCCCCGGGCGGCCGCCGATCTGGAGGTAGCACCGTGAGCACCACCGCACTGGCAGCAGTCGTCGCCAAGCTGACCGGCCTGAGCATCGCCGGCAAGGCGGCCGTCGGGATCGCCGTGGCCGCGGGCGCGATCGTGGCCGCCCCGGCCGTGGCCCACCAGGTCGCCGAGGTGCCGGTTCCCGCCGACACGGTGGTCGTCGAGCCGGTGGACGTCGACCCGACGGATCCGATCGGCGCGACCGACCCGACGGGCACCACGGACGACCAGGACCAGGTCCGTGACGAGGACTGCGACGAGGACGGCGACGGCGTCGGCGACCAGACGCAGGACCAGGACGGCGACCAGACGCAGGACCAGGACGGCGACCAGACGCAGGACGAGGTCTGCGACCCGGACCAGACGCAGGACCGGGACCGCGACGGCGAGCTGCCGGAGGCCGCGTCGTTCGGCCAGGGTGTCGCAGCGGACGCGCGTGACGGCGGGGTCGACGGTCAGCAGGTCCGCGAGCTCGCGCACGAGCGCAACGAGCTGCGTCGCGGCGACGACACCGTGCCCGAGGTCCCGGCAGAGGACGTCACCGAGGACACCACCGACGCCGGCTCGGACGCCGGCTCCGTCGACGCGCCCGGCCCGCAGGCGCCCGTGGTCCCGGCCGAGCGCGGCCGTCGCCCGTAGCGCCATCGCCTTCGGGCACACTGTCTGGCGACGCCCGCCACGGACCCCCTGCCGTGGCGGGCGTCGTCGCATCCGGGGGCGGGGGTGGGTGTGGTGTCGGGTCGTGCGGCCCTGTCGCCGGCTGCGCGAGGGCGGTACAACGGGATGAGGTGGCCGCCGACCCCGCCGTGCGGCCGCCCGACCCAGGAAGGGGTTGGCCCGATGCCCGCCGTCGTCGTCTCGGGACTGCGCAAGGTGTACGGCTCGCTCGCCGCCGTCGACGGGCTGGACCTCACGGTCGAGACGGGTGAGGTGATCGCCCTGCTGGGGCCCAACGGCGCCGGCAAGACGACGACCGTCGAGATCCTCGAGGGCTACCGCACCCCGGACGCCGGATCGGTGCGGGTGCTGGGCACGGACCCGCGCACGGGCGGCCGCGCGTTCCGCGAGCGGATCGGCGTGGTGCTCCAGGAGGCGGGGTTCGAGGAGCAGTTCACCCCGCGCGAGCTCATCCGCCTGCACGCTGGCTTCTACCCCCACCCGCGCGCGGTCGACGACGTCATCGCGCTCGTCGGCCTGGAGGAGAAGGCCGACGCGCGCGTGCGCACGCTGTCCGGCGGGCAGCGGCGGCGCCTCGACCTGGCGCTGGGGATCGTCGGCGACCCGGAGCTCCTCTTCCTCGACGAGCCGACCACGGGGTTCGACCCGTCCGCGCGGCGCCGGGCGTGGGACCTCGTCGACCGGCTGCGCGACCTCGGCGCGACCATCCTGCTCACCACGCACTACCTCGACGAGGCCCAGCACCTCGCCGACCGGGTCGTGGTCATCGACCACGGCCGGGTGGTCGCGCAGGGCACCCCCGAGCAGCTCACCGCCGCGGCGGGGCTCGCGACCGTCATCTCCTTCCGGCTGCCCGCGGGCGCGGCTGCGGCGGACCTGCCGGAGATCGGGCAGGACGTGCGCCTGGCCGGCTCGGTGGTCGAGGTGCGCACCCGCGCGGCGACGGCCGACGTCAACACCCTGGCCGCCTGGGCGGTCGCCCGGGGCATCGAGCTCGAGAGCCTGACGCTGGCCCGGCCGAGCCTCGAGGACGTCTACCTCGACCTCGTGGGCGACGCGGACGAGGCCGGCGAGCCGGGGGAGCCGGGGTCATGAGCGCAGCCGGGCGCGGGGACCTCGGCCTGCTCGGACGCCAGGTGCGCCACGAGCTGGTCGCGCTGCGCCGCACGCCCATCACCCTCATCCTGTCCATCGGGTTCCCGCTGCTCTTCTTCGTCCTCATCGGGGCGCTCGTGGGCAACGAGACGCTCGACGCGCGTCAGGGCGTGCGGCTGGCGCAGTTCCTCGCCCCGGGGTTCGCGTCGTTCGGCGTGGTCATGGCCACGTTCTCGTTCCTGGCCTTCGGCTTCGCGCAGGCGCGGGCCACCGGCGTGCTCAAGCGCCAGAACGGCACGCCCCTGCCGGCGTGGGCGCTGCTCGGCGGTCGGGTGGGCGCCGCGCTGGTGCTCGGCCTGACGGCCACGGCGCTCGTGCTGGGCGCCGGCGTCGCGCTCTACGACGTGCAGCTCTTCGCGCGGACGGCGCCGGCCGTGCTCGTCACCCTGGTGGTCTCGGCCGCGGCGTTCAGCGCCCTGGGGCTCGCCCTGGCCGCGTGGCTGCCCACGCCGGAGGCGACGCTCGCGGTGACCAACGGGATCGTCATCCCCATCGCGTTCTTCTCGGACATCTTCCTGTTCGGCGGCACCACGCCGGACTGGATGGCCACCATCGGCTGGCTCTTCCCGCTCAAGCACCTCGTCAACGTCTTCGCCGACGCGCTCAACCCCTACCTCGCGGGCAGCGGGTTCCAGCTCGACCACCTGGCCGTCATCGCCGCGTGGGGCGTGGCCGGCGCGCTCGTCGCCGCCTGGGGCCTGCGCCGCGAGCGCGACCGCGTCGGCCGTGTCGCGCGGACCGCCCGACGCCCGGCCCCGGCAGCCGACGCGCGGCCGCGCCGCACCGCGTCGCCGTCGGCGCTCGCGCTGGTGGGCGGGCAGGTGCGGCACACGATCGCGGTGCTCTCGCGGGACGCGTCGTCGGTCTTCTTCGCCGTGGTCTTCCCGGTGGTGCTCGTGGCGATCATCCCCACGGTCAACGGCGGTGGCGACGTCGTGCTCTCGGACGGTCAGCTGCTCGGTGCGTTCTTCGCCTCCACCATGGCGGTCTACGGCGCGGCCGTCACGGCCTACGTCAACATGCCGCAGGGGCTGGCCGAGGCGCGTGACCGCGGGGTGCTCCAGCGGCTGCACGCTGCGCCGCTGCCGGCGTGGGCCCTGCTGCTCGGGCGGGTGGCGGGGGCGTGGGCCGTCGCGCTCCTCACGCTCGTGGCGATCTGGGCCGTGGCCGGGCTGATGTACGCGATCCCGGTCCCGCCCGCGTGGGCCGCGGCCCTGCTCACGCTGCTCGTCGCGACCACGTGCTTCGCCGCGCTGGGCCTGGCGGTCGCGTCGCTCGTCCGCACGGCCGAGGCCGGCATCGGTGTGGCGCTGGGCACCCTGCTGCCGCTGTGCTTCATCTCCGACGTCTTCGTCTACGGCGCGGACTTCCCTGCTCTGCTGGACCGGGTCTCGTGGTTCTTCCCGCTGCGGCACGCGACGAACGCGATGACGACGGCGGCGGCGCAGGACGTCGTCGGCAGCGGGCTGGCCTGGGACCACCTCGGGGCGCTCGCCGCGTGGACCGTCGTCGGGCTCGGGGTGGTCGCCTGGCGGTTCAGCTGGGTCACGGTCGAGCCCCGCCGTCGGCGGCAGGGCATCATGGCCGGGTGACCGCAGACCAACCCGCATCGCCGGCCGAGACCCGCACCGCCAGGCTGCTGGTGGTGGCGCAGTTCGCCCTCATCGGGCTGCTGGTCGTGCTGCCGGGTCGCGACGACTGGCCCGTGCCGCCGTGGCTCGCCGTGACCTGCGCGGTCGGCGCCGTCGTCGGGGTCGTCGGCATGGTCCTCGGGGGCACGGCCCTTGGCCGCGGGCTCACCGCGGTGCCGCTGCCCAACGAGCACGCCCGGCTGCGCACCGGCGGCCTCTACCGGATCGTCCGGCACCCGATCTACACCGGGCTGCTGCTGACGATGGGCTCGTTGACCGTCGCGTCGGGCAGCGTGCCGCGGCTGGTGGCCTTCGCGGTGCTGCTCGGGCTCATCACCGGCAAGGCGCGGTGGGAGGAGGGGCACCTCGCACGCCGGTTCGCCGGGTACCCGGCCTACGCTGCCCGGACGCCACGCTTCGTGCCCCGCTGGCGGCGCCGGGGCTGAGCCGAGGGGTGGACCGGGGCGGCACCGGCCCCTGGGCTGGGCCGAGGGTGGATCGACGCGGCCCACCGTCGTGCCGTCGCGCAGCAGCACGAGCGTCGGGATGCTGCTGGCGTCGAACCGTCGGGCGGCGAGCGTCGGGTGCTACCCGGGGCACCGCGACCCGCCGGTCGAGCGCCCGCGACCCGCCGGTGCGGACCAGGTCACACCTGAGGCCCCAGAGCTCCGCATCGACCGGGGACCGCGTTCTCCTGTGTCATCAGCACCACGCTCCGCACCGGCGGTGCGGTGGCGTGCGCAGGACGGCGGGGGTGCGGTGGCGGTGCGCACGACACCGGCGGTGCACGCCCGCAGGCGATTGCTTTGCGGGCCCGACGGCGCTTGACTGCTCGGGACCCCAGGGAGCCTCATGGCCATGTCGACCGTCTTC
>NZ_DAORSQ010000088.1:0-10717 GCF_035443605.1 Actinotalea sp.
CGCCCCGGTTGTCCGCCCGGGGGTCCGCACCTAGCGTGAGCGCATGAGCCCCACGGACGCCGCCCCGCGCACCCGCAAGGTGCCCCGCATCGTCATCCTCGGGGGCGGGTACGTCGGCTTCTACACGGCGCTGCGGCTGCGGCGCCGGATGGGCCGGCGGGAGGTGGCGATCGCCGTCGTCGACCCGCGCTCGTACATGACCTACCAGCCGTTCCTGCCCGAGGCGGCGGCGGGTTCGCTCGAGCCGCGGCACGTCGTCGTCTCGCACCGGCGCGAGCTGCGCGGTGTGGACGTCCTCACCGGCCGGGTGACGCAGATCCGCCACGCGGAGCGCAAGGTGGAGGTCACCCCGCTCGTCGGGGAGCCCTACGACCTGTCGTACGACCACCTCGTCGTCGCACTCGGTGCCGTGGCCCGCACGCTGCCCATCCCCGGGCTCGCGGACCAGGCGATGGGCTTCAAGCAGGTCGAGGAGGCCATCGCGCTGCGCAACCACGTGCTGAGCAAGCTCGACGAGGCCGCGTCGACGTGGGACCCCGGGATCCGCCGTCGGCTGCTGACCTTCACGTTCGTCGGCGCGGGGTTCGCGGGGGTCGAGGCGATGGCCGAGGTCGAGGACATGGCCCGCGCCGCCGTGCGGTACCACGAGAGCATCGAGGCGGCCGACCTGCGGTTCGTCATGATCGAGGGCTCGACGCGCATCCTGCCGGAGCTCGGCGAGGAGATGGGCGGGTACGCGCTCGAGCAGCTGCGCAAGCGCAACATCGAGGTGCACCTGGCCACGTTCCTGTCCTCGTGCGTCGACGGGCACGTGGTGACCTCGACCGGGGCCGAGTTCGACTCCGACACCATCGTCTGGACCGCCGGGGTCAAGGCCAACCCCGTGCTGCAGCACTCCGACCTGCCGCTCGACGAGGCCGGCCGGCTGCGCGCGATCCCCACCCTCCAGGTCGCGGACGCCGACGGGACCGTGGTCGACGGCGCCTGGACGGCCGGGGACTGCTCCGCCGTCCCCGACCTGGCCAACCCGGGCAAGATGTGCGCTCCGAGCGCCCAGCACGCCGTGCGCCAGGCCCGCCACCTGGGCGACAACCTCGCGCGCCACCTGCGCAGCGCCGCCGTCGTGCCCTACGAGCACAAGCACGTCGGCACCGTGGCGTCGCTCGGCCTGGGCAAGGGCGTCGCGCAGGTCTACGGCATCAAGCTGCGCGGCTGGCCGGCGTGGTTCATGCACCGGACCTACCACATGGCCCAGATGCCGACCTTCAACCGCAAGGTGCGGATCGTGCTCGACTGGACGCTGGCGCTGTTCTTCCACCGCGAGCTCGTCGCGCTGGGACGGCTGCACGACCCGCGCGCCGACTTCCGGGACGCCTCCGCCCCGCGCACCTGACGGCCGCGAGGGCCGTTCGTCGCCCTGGCAGGATGAGGACGTCCGGGTGGCGCCCCCGTAGCCCAATCGGCAGAGGCAACCGGCTTAAACCCGGTCCAGTGCAGGTTCGAGCCCTGCCGGGGGCACCGCGGGCTGCGTCCACGAGGAGCGGTGATGACGGCGACGACGGCGCTGGAGACCGAGACGACGGTCGACGTCGCGCCCGGCTGGCGGATGCCCGACCTCGCCGGGCTCCTCGCACCCGCGGCGGGGCCGGACCGGCCGCTCGGGACCCCGCTCGGGGTCGAGCCCGCCGGGGTCCGCCGCCTCAGCGCTACCTACCTCGACACCGCCGACCTGCGCCTGCTGCGCTCGCGGGTCACGCTGCGCCGGCGGACGGGCGGGCCGGACGCCGGCTGGCACCTCAAGCTGCCGCTCGGCGAGGCCCGGCTCGAGGTGCGCCACGAAGCCCGCCGTCCGCCGGCGGAGGTGCCGGCCCACCTGGCGGCGCTGGTCCGCTCCCGGACGAGGGGCGAGCCGTTGGTGCCGGTCGCGGTGCTGCGCACCACGCGGACCGTGCGTCACGTCGTCGACGCCGCGGGCCGGGTGCTCGTCGAGGTGGTCGACGACCGGGTCGTCGCGCACCGCGCCGGCGGACAGACGGAGCGCTGGCGTGAGGTCGAGGTCGAGCTCGTCGAGGGCGACCGGGCGCTGCTCGACGCCGTCGTCGCCGCGCTCCTGGCCCGCGGGGCGCGGCCGGCGGTGTCGCAGTCCAAGCTCGCGCGCGCCCTCGCGGCGGATCTCGCCGCACCGTCCGCCGACGCCTTCCCCGCGCCGACGGCAGGGGTGCCTGCCCCGCACCTCGGGGCGCCCGCACCGCCGCGGACCGCCGGCGACGTCGTGCTCGCCTACCTCGGGGCCCAGGTCGCCGAGGTCGTCGACCGCGACCCCCAGGTGCGCCTCGACCTGCCCGACGCGGTGCACCGCATGCGCGTCGCCGTGCGCCGGCTGCGCGCGACCCTGGCGACCTACCGCCGACTGCTCGACGAGGACGCCGTCGCGCCGCTGCGCGCGGAGCTGCGTTGGTGGGGCACGGTGCTCGGGGCGGCCAGGGACGCCGAGGTGCTGCGCGATCGCCTGCTCGCCGCGCTCGCGGACCTGCCGCCGGACGAGGGTGACGGCGGCGGCGGGCGGCTGCGCGCCGCGCTGGACCGCGAGCTCACGACGGCGCGCTCGGCCCTGCTCGCCGCGCTCGACGGACCGCGCTACCTCGCGCTCCTCGACGCGCTGGCGACGCTCGTGGACGCGCCGCCGTGGCGCGGGCGTGCCGGCCGGGCGCCGACGGCGGTGCACCCCGGCGTGCGGCGGGCCGTGCGGCGCGTGCGGCACGCGCTGCGGTCCGCGCGCCGCGCGGCCGTGGGGCCGCCGCTGGACACGGCCCTGCACGACGCGCGCAAGGCGGCCAAGGCCGCGCGCTACGCCGCCGAGTCGGTGGCGGGCCTCGCCGGTGCGCCGGCCACCGCGCTGGTCGAGGGGATGACCGCGGCCCAGGACGTCCTCGGGGCCCACCAGGACAGCCTCGTGGCCCGCGCCCGGCTCGCCGACCTCGCCGCCGCGGCGGTCGCGGACGGGTACCCGACGGCCACGCTCGACGCGCTCGTGGCGCTCGAGCGCGCGCGGCACGGGGACGGACCGGTGGCTCTCGCCGCCGCGCGCGCGCTCCGCCCGGGGCGCTGGCGGGGCTGATCGGGAACGGATCGCCCGGGTGCGACGTTGCGTAGCATGAGTAGGGTCGTGACCCGATGGCGCGCAGAGTGCAGCCGCCGCGACCTGGAGGAACCGTGAGCAACCCCGTCTTCAGCAACAGCGCGATCTTCGGCGAGCCGAAGCGTGGGCGTACCACCACCGTGCAGCCGAACCAGTACCAGGCGGCCGATGCCGGCACCGCCGCGATGCCCGGGATGGCACAGACCTCGCTCGAGCAGATGTACGGCGCCCCCGCGGCGACCACGCGCGACACCGGCCGGATGACGTACGACGACGTCATCATGAAGACCGGCGGCCTGCTCGGCCTGCTCGTCGCCGCGGCGGCCGTCACGTGGGTGGTCGCGCCGCAGCTGTTCTTCGTCGGGATGATCGTCGGCCTGGTGCTCGGGCTCGTCAACGCGTTCAAGAAGGAGCCGAGCCCCGTCCTCATCGCCCTGTACGCCCTGGCCCAGGGCGTCTTCCTCGGCGGGATCAGCGCGTTCTACGACTCGTTCTACGACGGCGTCGTCATCCAGGCCGTGCTGGCCACGGTCGCGGTCTTCGCGACCTCGCTCGTGCTCTTCCGCTCGGGCAAGGTCCGGGTCACCCCGAAGTTCCAGAAGTTCCTGCTCATCGGGATGGTGGGCTACCTCGCGTTCTCGGTGCTCAACCTGGTGCTCTCGTTCTTCATGCCCGGTGACTTCGGCCCGCTGCGCAGCGGCTGGATGGGCGTCATCGTCGGCCTCGTCGCCGTGGGGCTCGCCGCGGCGTCGCTGATCATGGACTTCGACTCGATCAAGCGTGGTGTCGAGAAGGGCGTGCCGGCGAAGTTCGCCTGGTCGGCGGCCTTCGGCCTGCTCGTCACGCTCGTCTGGCTGTACCTCGAGATGCTCCGTCTGCTGGCGATCCTCCAGGGTCGGGACTGATCCCGGCCCCGCTCGACGGCATGCGCTACGCCGAGCACGTCTCCGAGCTCGTCGGCGGCACCCCCCTGGTCCGGCTCACGGCCGTGACCGCGGGGGTGTCGGCGCTCGTGCTGGCCAAGGTCGAGTACGTCAACCCCGGAGGATCGGTCAAGGACCGCGTGGCGCTGCGGATGATCGAGGCGGCCGAGGCCTCGGGCGAGCTGGCGCCCGGCGGGACGATCGTGGAGCCGACGAGCGGCAACACCGGGGCAGGGTTGGCCCTGGTCGCCCAGCGCCGCGGGTACCGCTGCATCTTCGTGTGCCCCGACAAGGTCTCGGCGGACAAGCGTGACGTGCTGACGGCGTACGGCGCCGAGGTGGTCGTGACCCCGACCGCCGTGGCGCCCGAGCACCCGGACTCGTACTACTCGGTCTCCGACCGCCTCGTGCGCGAGACCCCCGGTGCGTGGAAGCCCAACCAGTACGCCAACCCGCAGGGCCCCGCGAGCCACTACGCCACGACGGGCCCCGAGATCTGGGCCGACACGGACGGCCGGGTCACGCACCTCGTCGCGGGCGTCGGCACGGGCGGGACCATCACCGGCACGGGCCGCTACCTGCGCGAGGTCAGCGCGGGGCGCGCCCCGGCCGACGGCGGCGCGGTCCGCGTGGTCGGCGCCGACCCGGCGGGCTCCATCTACTCCGGCGGGGACGGCCGGCCGTACCTCGTCGAGGGCGTGGGCGAGGACTTCTGGCCGCCCGCGTACGACCCGGCCGTACCGCACGAGGTCATCGCGGTCTCGGACGCCGACGCGTTCGCGATGACCCGCCGGCTGGCCCGCGAGGAGGCGCTGCTCGTCGGCGGGTCGAGCGGGATGGCCGTCGAGGCAGCGCTGCGCCTCGCCCGCCGGCTCGAGGAGGAGGACCCGGTCGCGGCGGCCGGGGCCGTCATCGTCGTGATCCTGCCCGACGGCGGCCGGGGGTACCTGTCCAAGGTCTTCTCCGACGGGTGGATGCGCTCCTACGGGTTCCTGCACAAGCCGCAGGGCGTGCTCGTCGGGGACGTGCTGCGGGCCAAGACGGGCACGCTGCCGGACCTGGTCCACGCGCACCCGCACGACACGGTGCGCGACGCCGTCGAGATCCTGCGCGAGTACGCGGTCTCGCAGCTGCCCGTGGTCTCGGCGGAGCCGCCCGTGAAGTCCGGCGAGGTGGTCGGCACCGTGACGGAGCGGGACCTGCTCGACGCCGTGTTCCACGGCCGGGCGAGCCTCGCCGACCGGGTGGACAAGCACCTGGGCCCGCGCCTGCCGCTCATCGGCGTGGGCGAGGACTTCGAGGCCGCCCGGGCCGCGCTCCAGGACGCCGACGCGCTCATGGTCGTCCAGGACGGCGACCCGGTCGGGGTGCTGACGCGCCAGGACCTGCTGGGGTTCCTGGCGCGGTGAGGCGGGCCGGCGCGGCGGGCCGAGCCCGTGCGCGCGGTGCGGGTCATGCGCGCGTGGCGACCAGCCCCGCGACGAGCAGGTCGACGGCGCGCTCGAAGCTCGCGGTCACGTCGTCCGGCAGGCCGAAGCCGCCGTCGAGCTCGAGCATGACGAAGCCGTGGACGGTGGCCCGGAACGCCCGCACGGCGTCGACGGTGCGCTCGGGTGCCATCCCCAGGCCCGTGAGCGCCTCCGCGACGACCTGGACCGGCTCCGCGGCCGCTGCCCGCACCGCCGCGGCCTGCGGGTCGTGGGCCCAGGACGATCCCTGCACGACGGCGTAGCGTCCAGGGCTGCGCAGCGCCAGGCCGCGGATGGCCGCGGCCAGTGCCCGCACCTGGTCGACCGGGTCCGTCCCTGCGCCGGCGGCGGTCGCGCGCAGCACGTCGGTGAGCTCGGCCAGGCAGACCAGGGCGACGGCCCGCCGCAGGTCCGCCAGGCCCCCGACGTGCTTGTAGAGGCTCGGTACGGCCACCCCGGCACGTGCGGCCACCGCCGCGAGGGTGAGCTCGCCGCCCGCGTCGACGACCGCGAGCGCGAGGCGCACGACGGCGTCCCGGTGCAGCCCTGCCCTAGGCACCGGCGGCGCGCGGAGCAGGCGCCAGCCAGCGGTCGCCGGTCCGGGGGAGGTCGCCGAGCAGCGCCATGGTGTGCTCCAGCACGAGCACCGGTGCCTGGTGGTGGGCGTAGTGCGCAGCGTTCGGCACGCTGACGGCCCTGGCGCCCAGGACGCCGCGCGCGCGCTCGAGCTCCGCCGGCACGTCGCGGAAGTCCGGGTCGCTCTCACCGATGAGCACGAGGGCCGGCGCGACGACCTCGTCGAGGCGGGCGCCGACGACGCGGTGGTCCAGCTGGGTCGCCAGGTCCCGCAGGGAGCGCAGCCGGGCCGGGTCGCGCAGCGCGGCGCGCACGGCGGCCACGTGCTCGGTCAGCCACGGGGTGGGCGCACCGTGGTGCAGCGGCCCGCGGTAGTACGCGGCCCACACGCGCGCGCCCCAGGGGCGGGCGAAGAGCGCACGGTACACGGCGCGCTGGACCGCCCGGGCGGCCGGCCGGGCCACCGGCTCGTCGAGGAAGGGGCTGACGAGCACCAGCCCGGCCACGAGGTCGGGACGCTCGGCCGCAGCCCACAGGGCCGCCGAGCCACCCATCGAGCTGCCGACGAGCACGGCCGGCCCCGCGTCGAGGTGATCGACGAGCGCCAGCACGTCACCGCCCGTGCTGGCGTCGCCGTGGGTGGTGAACGTGGTGTCGCTGTCCCCGTGGCCGCGCAGGTCGGTCGCGACGACGCGGTGGCCCGCCGCCGCGAGCGGCTCGGCGAGCCCGCGCCAGGTGCCCCGCAGGTCGCCCATGCCCGGGACGAGGACGACCAGAGGGCCGGCGCCGATGCTGGTCCAGGCGATCCGGCCCTGCGGGCGGGAGAGGTGCTCGACGGTCGTCATGGCAGAAAGCTAATACCATTAGCCACAGGTGGCAACCCCTCCCGGCTCGGCAGCGGGCGCCGTCGTCGGGCACCATGGTCCGCGGCGGTGCGCAGACGCGCCCCGGCGACCGACCCGAGAGGCACACCCATGACTTCCGCACTGCCGTCCGCGACCGGGGGCTTCGGCGACAAGCCCGTCCTGACCTTCCCCGCCACGCCCGCCCCGGCGGAGCTCGTCGTCGAGGTGCTGCTCCCGGGCGGGGGCGAGACCGTCGAGGCCGGTGACGACCTCGAGGTCCACTACCTCGGCCAGATCTGGGAGGGGTCGGTGTTCGACAACTCCTACGACCGCGGCTCCTCGATCTCGTTCCCGATCGGCGTCGGCATGGTCATCGGCGGCTGGGACGACGGCCTGGTGGGCAAGCAGGTCGGCTCGCGCGTGCTGCTCTCGATCCCGCCCCACCTGGGCTACGGCGACCGCGGCATGCCGCAGGCCGGCATCCGGGGCACGGACACGCTCGTCTTCGTCGTGGACGTCGTGGGCACCAGCCGCTGAGGCGGCGGTCGGCGGGGGTCAGCGACCCCCGCCGACCAGCCCGGTCTCGTAGGCGAGGACGACGGCCTGGACGCGGTCCCGCACGCCCAGCTTGGCCAGGATGCGCCCGACGTGCGTCTTGACGGTCGCCTCGGAGCAGAAGAGCTGCTCGGCGACCTCGGCGTTCGACATCCCCTCCGCCACCGTGCGCAGCACCTCGAGCTCCCGCGGCGTCAGCGCCGCGAGCCGAGGGTCGAGCGCGCCCGGCTCGGCCTGGCCCGCCTCGGGCAGGTGCCGGGCGAACAGCTCGAGCATCCGGCGGGTGACCCGCGGCGCGACGACGGCGTCTCCCGAGGCGACCGTGCGGATCGCGGCGACGAGCTCCGCCGGGCGGGCGTCCTTGAGCAGGAACCCGCTGGCCCCGGCCCGCAGCGCCGCGAAGGCGTACTCGTCGAGGTCGAACGTCGTCAGCACGAGCACCTTCGTCGCGGGGTGCTCGGCCGCGATCGCCCGGGTGGCCTCGATCCCGTTCATCCGGGGCATCCGCACGTCCATCAGCACGACGTCCGGTCGCAGCGCGCGCACCTGGTCGATCGCGGCGAGGCCGTCACCGGCCTCGCCGACCACCTCGAGGTCGTCCTCGGCGTCCAGCACCATGGTGAAGCCCATCCGCAGCAGGGCCTGGTCGTCGACGAGCAGCACGCGGGTCCGGCCGGCGGGCGTCATCGCTCCCCCTCGTCGTGCGGGAGCTCGTCGTGCGGGAGCGTGACCGTCACGCGCCAGCCGTGCTCCCACGGTCCGGCCTCGACCGTCCCGCCGAGCAGCGCGGCCCGCTCGCGCATCCCGATGAGCCCCTGGCCCGCGCCGACGGCGTCGGCCGGCGCCCGGTCAGCCGGCGGCAGGGCGGCGCCGTGGTCGCTGATCTCGGCCGTCCACCGCCCCGGCCCGGCGCTCAGGGTGACGTCCACCCGCGCGGTGCCAGGCGCGTGCCGCAGGACGTTGGTCAGCGACTCCTGCACCGCGCGGTAGACCGCCAGCCGCAGGCCGGTGTCCTCGGGCAGGACCAGGCGCAGGCCGGTGGCGCGGACGGGCAGGCCGGCGGTCCGGAACCGTTCGACGAGTCCCTCGAGGTCCTGGTCGCCGGCCACGGGGCGGAGCGGGGCGTCGTCGTGCAGCGCGCCGAGCACGCGGCGCATGTCGCCCAGCGCGGTCCGGCCGGTGGCCGACAGCTCGGACAGCGCCACGCGGGATCGGTCCGGTGCCCGGTCGAGGGCGGCGGCGGCCCCGTCGGCGAGGCTGATCATCACCGTGAGGCTGTGCGCGACGACGTCGTGCATCTCGCGCGAGATCCGGCTGCGCTCGGCCGCCCGGGCCAGGTCGCCCTGGCGGTCCCGGTCCCGGGCCAGGGCGTTGCCGCGCTCGATGAGCTCGGCCAGGTGCTGGCGACGGTTGCGCACGGCGTTGCCGATCGCGAGGGCGAGCAGCACGAAGATCGCCGTGCCGGTGATGGTGCCCCACCGGTCGTCGGTGAGGACCACGTCGCCCTGGCCGGCCGTCGGGTCGGGGGACTGCATCTCCCACAGCCAGGCGGCGGTGCCGAGCACGGCGGCGGTGGCGCCCGCCACGAGCCAGGAGGTGCGGGAGGGGTAGGCCACCGTGACCGCGTAGAGGGCGAAGCCGAGACCGGCCTCCATCCCGCTGGTGCCGCCGGTGGTCACCAGGCTGAGCACGCCCAGCGCGCAGATGACGCCGGCCACGACCAGGGGTCGTGACCGGCGCCAGGCCATCGCCGCACCGCCGGCCAGGGCGATGACGACCGACAGGGCGAGGTTGCGGGTCTGCCCGGCGACGAAGCCGTTCGCCGCACCGGGCAGACCGACCAGGACCATGACCACCAGGTCCATCGCCCGGGGGTGGGCGGCGAAGTACCGCCGCACCGGGCCCAGTCGACGGGCGTCCAGCTCCGTGAAGGGCCCGGTGGTCACGCTGTCCACTCTCCCACCCCCCGCCTCGTCCCGGGGTCAGGCGTCGCGGCGGCGCAGCAGCACCGTGGCGACGGCGCCCAGCACCACGACCCAGGCGAGCATCACGCCGTAGCCCTGCCACGGGGTCAGGTGGGCTGCGTCCCGCATCGCGTCGGTCAGGGCCATGCTCTCGGCGTCCAGGAGCAGCCGCTGGCCCGCCGTGGCCGGGAGGAACGGGCTGACCACCTCGAAGAACCGCACCGGGACCAGGGCGAACACCGTCTCGACGACGAGCAGGAGACCGAGCACGGTGGCCATCGCACCGGCGGTGCGGCGCACCAGGGCGCCGATCGCCAGGGCGAGCAGCGCGACACCGACGAGGTACAGCGGCAGGCCGAGCAGGATGCGCACGGTCTCGCCGTCACCCAGGTCGAGCGTCGCACCGAGCGCGTCGTGCCAGGGGAGCGTGGCGGGGTAGGCCACGGCCATGCCCAGGAGGGACGTCACGGCGACCACGGCAGCCAGGACCAGCGCCTTGGCCCCCAGCACGGACACCCGGGTGGGTACCGCGGCGAAGCTCGACCGGATCTGGCCGGTGGTGTACTCCCCGGTGATGACGAGCACCCCGAGCACGGCGATGGTGAGCTCGGCCATGCCACGGCCCGCCGTGAGCAGGGTGGCGACGCTCAGCGTCATCGGCTCCTCGCCGTCGATGCCCTGGGACGCCCCCCAGGCCACCAGGGTGGAGATCCCGGCCATCACCACGACGGTGAGGGCCAGGGTCCACCAGGTGGACCGCAGGCTGCGGAGCTTGATCCACTCCGACGCGATCACCCGGGGCGCCGAGACGCGGTGGACGGTCGTGGCCGGCACCCTGGTGCCCGGGGTGCGGTCGGCGGTCGCGATGGTCGCGGCGCTCATCGTGCTGCTCCTTGCGTCATCGCGGCGGACCTCGCCGCGGGCTGGTCGGTGGGCTGGCCGACGGCGGCCGAGTGGTACTCCACGTCGTCGGCGGTGAGCTGCAGGTAGGCGTCCTCGAGCGAGCCGCGCACCGGGGTGAGCTCGTGCAGCGGGATGCCGGCGGACGCGGCCACCTCGCCGATCTGCGGTGCGGTGGACCCGTGGACCTCGAGCTCGCCGTCCGCGGTCGTGGCGACCTGGGCGCCGGTGCGGCGCAGGAGGTCCTCGAGGTCGCCGGCCCGTGGGCTGCGCACCCGGACGGACGTGGCTTGGCCGCCGGCGACGATCTCGGCGACGGTCGCGGCGGCCAGCACCTTGCCGCGAC
>NZ_DAORSQ010000089.1:0-10675 GCF_035443605.1 Actinotalea sp.
GTCGTCATCGCGCTGGCCACGCTGGCGGGCTGGCTGCTCGCCGGCGGCGGCGCGCAGGCGGCGTTCACCGCCGCCGTCGCGGTGCTCATCATCGCGTGCCCGTGCGCGCTCGGGCTGGCCACGCCCACGGCCCTGCTCGTCGGCACCGGCCGGGGCGCGCAGCTGGGCATCCTCATCAAGGGCCCGGAGATCCTCGAGTCCACCCGCCGGGTGGACACCGTGGTGCTCGACAAGACCGGCACCGTGACGCAGGGCCGGATGGAGCTGGTCGACATCCTCGTGCCAGCGGGTGGCGACGTCGACGAGGTGCTCCGGTTCGCCGGGGCCGTCGAGGCCCGCAGCGAGCACCCCGTCGGCCGAGCCATCGCCGAGGTCGCGGCGCAGGCCGGAGCGCGCCCGGCAGACGGCGTGGGCGAGGACGGCGTCGAGATCGGCTCCGACCAGGTGCTCGAGTTCCGCAACGACGCCGGCCGCGGCGTCAGCGGCGTGGTCCGCACCGCGCACTCCGGGCTCGACATGGGCCGGCGTGTGCTCGTGGGCCGTCCCGAGTGGCTGCGCGGGCAGGGCGTCGACACCACGCCGCTCGACGTGGCCTTCGACGGCGCGGTCGCGGCCGGCACCGCCGTCATGGCCGCGTGGTCGGGAGTGGCCCGCGGGGTGCTCGTGCTGCGCGACCCGGTCAAGGCCACCTCGGCGGCCGCCGTCGCGGAGCTCGTCGCCCTCGGCCTGCGCCCCGTGCTGCTGACCGGCGACAACCGGGCCACCGCCCAGGCCGTCGGGGCAGAGGTCGGCATCGCCGAGGTCATCGCCGAGGTGCTCCCGGCGGACAAGGTCGACGTCGTCACGCGCCTGCAGCGCGAGGGGCGCGTCGTGGCGATGGTCGGCGACGGCGTCAACGACGCCGCGGCCCTGGCCCAGGCCGACCTCGGCCTGGCGATGGGCACGGGCACCGACGTCGCGGTGCAGGCGGCCGACATCACCCTGGTGCGCGGGGACCTGCGCAGCGCTGGCCAGGCGATCCGGCTGTCCCGGCGGACCCTGCGCATCGTCCAGCAGAACCTCTTCTGGGCCTTCGCCTACAACGTCGCAGCCATCCCGCTCGCCGCGGCCGGCCTGCTCAACCCGATGATCGCCGGCGGGGCGATGGCCTTCAGCTCGGTGCTCGTGGTGACCAACTCCCTGCGCCTGCGCCGCTTCACCTGAGCCAACCAGCCGGGCGGCACGACTGCGGAGGATCCGGAACGGAGAGCGTTCCGGATCTTCCGCGCCCGCGCCGGGCAGGGCTCAGCGGAAGCGACGGCCCTCGTCTCGCCGGTACACGGCGGCCGTGATCGCGGCGAACACCACGGACCAGGCCACGAGCACCACGAGCGCCCGGCCGGAGACGTCGCCCCCGACGGCGACCGGGACCACCACGTCCCGGGCCGCGCGGCTGGGCAGCGTCGTCGAGAGCGTGTCGAGCCAGCCGGGAAAGGTCTCCGGCGGGACGAACAGGCCGCCGGCGAACGCGAGCGGGAAGACCGTCACCTGCGCCACGGCGACCGCCGCCTTGGCCGGCAGCCCGTAACCGATCGTCAGGCCGATGAGCAGGAACGGCACGCTCGCCAGGACGAGCGCCCCGAGCCCGGCGAGCAGCCGGGCCGCCGGGATCGAGGCCTCGGTGAGCAGCGCCGCCACTGCCACCAGCGGCAGCACGCCGAGCAGCGCGAAGAGCGTCCCGTTGAGCACCCGCCCTGCCATCCGCGGCTCCGGTCCGGCCGGCAGGGTCCGCACGTACGGGTCGAACGGCAGCGCCCTGTCCTCCGCGACACCGATCCCGTAGGTGAAGATGCACGTCGACATCACCGCGAAGACGGCCAGCTGGGCCGTGGCAGCAGTGGCGAAGACCGGGTCGCCCGCGGCCGCCTCCTGCGGGACGACGAAGGACAGCAGGGCCAGGGTGGGGAACACGGTGGTGCCGATGACCGCGATGGGCACCCGGACCGTCTCGAGGAACCCGTAGCGGAAGTGCACCAGGGCGAGGGTGACCGGGGAGACGAGGCGCGACGACGGCGCGGTGGGGGTGCTCATGGCCGGACCTCCGCCGCCGCGGCGGCCGTCAGGGACAGGAACGCCTCCTCGAGGGAGGCGCTGCGGACCTCGAGCCCGCGGAACGGGACACCGGCGACGACGAGCGCGCGCACCACGGCGTCGGCGTCGGCGGTGCGCAGCAGGTGACGGCCGGTCGCGGGGTCGACCTCGTGCCCGACGACGCCCGGCAGGGCCCGGAACCCGGCGCGCGCGAGGTCGAGGTCGAGGTCGAGGTCGAACGTGACCCAGCGCAGCGCGACCCGGCCGAGCACCTCGGCGATGGGCGCGTCGGCCAGCAGGTGCCCGTGGTCCACGACGACGACCCGCTTGGCCAGCGCCTCGATCTCCTCGAGGTAGTGCGAGGTGACCAGCACGGTGACCCCCTGGGCGTGGAACGCCCGCAGGGCCTCCCACAGCACGTGCCGCGCGTCGACGTCGAGCCCGGTGGTGGGCTCGTCGAGCAGCACCAGCTGCGGCCGGCCGGCGAGGGCGAGGGCGACGGCGAGCCGCCGCCGCTGACCGCCCGACAGCCCGCCGGTCTGGCGCCGTGCGAGCTCCGTCAGGCCGAAGGTCTCCAGCAGCTCCGCCGTGGGCACCGGGTCGGGGTAGTGCCGCCGGACGAAGTCGATCACCTCGGCCACCCGCAGGGTTGCGGGCAGCCCGGTCTCCTGCGGCGTGGTGCCCAGACGGGTCCGGCTCGCCGGGTGGCGCGGGTCGCCGCCGAAGATCCGGACGGTCCCGCTGTCCGGGTGGCGCAGGCCGTCGACGAGGCTCAGCAGCGTCGTCTTGCCGGCGCCGTTGGGACCGAGCAGGCCGACCATCTCGCCGGGGCCGACGCGCAGCGAGACGTCGTCCAGCGCGAGGGTGGCCCCGAAGGTGCGGGTGACGTGGTCGACCTCGACGACGGGGGGCGGTGCGGTGCTGGTCATGCGTCCTCGCTCACGGGGTCGGGAGGGGCCGGCCGGGAGGCGCGCGGCCCCCGCCCGGGTGGAGGCCACCGTCCCTGGTGGCCCGGTGACCACCTGGACGACAGCGTAGTTCGCACGCCGCCCGGCACCGGCTGTCGTAGGTTGACCCGGTGACCGCGACAGCCCCGGAGACGACCGCCACCCCGGGCCGGTCCGTGCGTCACCTGCGCGCCGAGGTGTGGATCGTGCTGGGCCTGTCGCTCGGCCAGTCCGCCGTCTACGCCGCGCTGCGCCTCTACACGCGGCTGACCGCGGACGTGCCGCTCGGCGACCAGTCGGCGACGCTCAACCCCACCGTCTCGCCGCGCCCGTACCTCGACCTCGTCTACCAGCTCGTCGGCATCGGCTTCGCGCTGGTGCCCGTCGCCCTGGCGCTGTACCTGCTCGCGGCACCTGCCGGCCTGCGCGCCGCGCTCACGCGGATCGGCCTGGACGCCGCCAGACCGGGCCGCGACCTCGCCGTCGGCGCCGGGCTCGCCGCGGTCATCGGCATCCCCGGGCTCGGCGTCTACCTCGCCGGGCGCGCGCTGGGGATCACCGTGCAGATCGCGCCGTCCGGGCTCGACGACTACTGGTGGACCGTGCCCGTGCTCGTGCTCTCGGCGCTGCAGAACGCCCTGCTCGAGGAGGTCGTCGTCGTCGCCTACCTGCTCGAGCGCCTGCGCGAGCTGCGCTGGTCCGTGCCCGCCGCCCTCGTCACGAGCGCCCTCATCCGTGGCGCGTACCACCTCTACCAGGGCCCGGGGATGGCCGTGGGCAACGTCGTGATGGGGCTGGTGCTGGGCGGCTGGTACCTGCGCACCCGGCGCGTGCTGCCGCTCGTCATCGCCCACACGGTGCTCGACGTCGTCGCGTTCGTCGGCTGGGCGCTGGCGCCGGACGAGTGGTTGGTGGCGCTCGGTCTGGCCTGATGTCGCAGGTCAGGGCACACTGGTCCCACCTTCGTGCAGAGGCTGGGGAGGTATGGGCACTGCGACGCGCTCCCGCGCGCTCTCGCCGCGCGCCTCGATCGGCCTGCTCGTCGTCGGCGCCCTGGCCGCGGGCCTCGCCGCCTGGCCGGCCTTCCGCTGGCTGCACGAGGTCGGGCTGGTCACCGGCTCGCCCCTGGTGCTCGCGCTGCTGCTGCCGCTCATCGGGCTCATGGGCACGCGAGCGGTCCAGGAGCGGATCGGCGGCGGGTCGCTCACCACGCGTCCCACGCTGCGTCTCGCGCTGGCGTTCAGCCTCTTCGCGGCGTTCACCTGGACGGCCGGCTGGTCGCTCATCCTGCCCGCCACCGCGATCCTCGTGGCCGTGGTGCACATCCAGCGGTCGGGCAGCACCGTGTGGCGCCCCGCGGTGCTCATCGTGTCCCTGGCGACCCTGCTCGGCCAGGCCGGCGTCGCACTGGGCTGGGTGTCCAGCGTCGTGGACCCCGCGGTCAGCCACCTCGCCGCGACCGCCACCCTCGTGCTGGCGTGCCTCGGCATCCTCACCGTCGGGGCGTCTGTCGCCGAGCGTGACGCCGCCGGCGAGGCGCTGGCCAGGGCGGACGCACGGCTCCGGGCCCTCATGGAGAGCTCGACCGACGTGCTGACGGTGAGCGACGCCACCGGCCGGCTCACCTACGTCAGCCCGGCGGTGGGCCGGTCCCTGGGGTACGACGCCGCCCGCCTGCTCGGCACCCCGCTGCTCGACCTCGTGGACGCGGAGCAGCGCCCCGAGGTCGCGGAGCACCTCGGCCGGGTCATCGCCGCGGGCAGCGGGACGCGGACCAACCTCGACGTGCTCGTCGCCCTGGCCAGCCACGAGCGGCGCTGGCACGAGTGGACGGTCCACAACCTCCTCGACGAGCCGCTCGTCGAGGGCCTGGTCGTCGAGCAGCGCGACGTGACCGACCGCCTGCTCCATCAGGACGCCCTCGCCCACGCCGCGGCGCACGACGACCTCACGGGTCTGCCCAACCGCAGCGACCTGCTCCGCCGGCTCGCCGCGAGCCTGTCGGAGGCCGGGCCCGGCGCCGGCCTCGCGGTGCTGTTCCTCGACCTCGACCGGTTCAAGCAGGTCAACGACACGTTCGGCCACGCGGCGGGCGACGAGCTGCTCGTGGTGCTCTCGCGCCGGCTGCGGGCCGGCCTGCGCCCGCACGACCACCTCGCCCGGATCAGCGGCGACGAGTTCTGCGCCATCCTCACCGAGATCCACGACACGGGCGAGGTCCACGCGGTCGTCGAGCGGCTCGAGCGGCTCGTCGAGCAGCCCGTCGCCCTGGACGCCCAGGCCATGGTCCAGGTGGGTGTGAGCGTCGGCGTGGCCCTGGCGTTCGACGCCACCCGGACCCCGGCGGCGCTGTTCGCCGCGGCCGACGCCGCCATGTACTCGGCGAAGCGGTCACGGCGCACCGCACCGGGGATCGTCGGGCACCACCCGCAGGACCGACGTCACGACGACGGGCCCGGCTCGACCGGCGAGCAGCGCTCCGCCGCGGGCTGAGGACAGCGCGCCTCGAGCGGCTCCGCGCGGGGCCCGGCCTAGACTCGCCAGCATGCCCATGCCAGCAGCGGGCCGGATCGGCCTGCGGGGGCGAGCGCCGGCGGAGCACGGGGTGCGGATCGTCGACACCCCGGCCGAGCGCGTGCACCACCCCGCCGACCTCGTGGGCGTCGTGCTGGCCGCGCTCGGGATCGGCGTCGTCGTCGTGCTCGCCCTGTACGCCCAGAACACCACCACCGGGGTCACCGAGGACGTCCAGGGGATCGCCTCGATCGTCCGGCGGATCCTCTTCCTCCCGGTCGCGGTGCTGGAGGGGCTCATCACGCTCGTCGTGCCGCTGGCCGTCGTCGCGGAGCTGGTGCTGCGCCGCCTGGGCCGCCACGCCCTCGAGGCCGTCGCGGGTGGCGTGCTGGGCATCCTCACCGGCCTGGTCTCGCTGTGGCTCATCGAGACGTTCGCCATCGACGACCTGCGGATCGCCTTCAGCGTGGTCAGCCACGGCGAGCTGGTCGTCACCGTCCCGCCGCTGCTCGTCGGCACGGCCGCCCTCATCACCGTCGCGGGCACGCGCAACCGCCGCCGCACCGTCGGGGCCTCGTGGAACCTTCTGTGGCTGGGCCTCGGCGTCGCGCTCGTCACCGGGGCGATCACGCTGCCGGGCGCGCTCCTCACGGTGCTGCTCGGCCGGCTGGTCGGCCTCGGGCTGCGCTACGCGTCGGGCGTGCAGTCCGAGCGGGCCTACGGCGCGGCCCTCGTCGACGGCGTGCGCCGGGCCGGCTTCGACCCCATGAGCCTCGTGCGGGTGCGGGACGTCACCGCACGGCAGGGCGCGGGTGAGGAGAGCGCCCCCGACCTCGCCGCCGTCGCGATCACGCGCAACAGCGACCACCGCGTCTACGCCATGACCACGGCGGACGGTGAGCGCTACGACGTCGTCGTGCTCGACGGCGACCGCCAGGTGGTCGGGCTGCTGCTGCGGTCGTGGCGCTCCCTGCGGCTGCGCGGCATCGACGGACGCACCGTCGTCTCGCTGCGCCAGGTCGCCGAGCGTGCCGCGCTGCTCAGCTACGCAGCGTCCGCAGCCGGCGTGCGCACGCCGCGCCTGCTCGCGCTGGCCGAGTCGGAGGACTCGATGCTCCTCGTCCAGGAGCACACCCCCGACGCCGTGCCGCTGCGGCACCTTCCGCCGGAGGACCTCACGGACCACGTGCTCGACGCGGTGTGGCAGCAGCTCCGCGTGGCGCACCAGGCCGGCCTCGCCCACCGCGCGCTGACCTCGGACGTCGTGCTGGTGCAGCCGGGGCAGCTCCCGCCCGCAGCGCTGCTCATCGGCTGGGAGTCGGGCGACGTCGCCTCCTCCGAGCTCGCCCGACGCGTCGACGTCAGCCAGCTGCTCGCCGTGCTCGCGCTGCGGGTGGGCGCCGAGCGGGCCGTGGCCGCCGCGTCGCGCGTGCTCAGCGACGCCGAGCTCATCGTCACCGGGCCGCTGCTGCAGACCATCGCGATGCCCCGGACCACGCGCGAGGAGGCCCGCGAGCGTCGTGGGGTGCTCGCCGAGGTCCGCGAGGCCCTGCTCACCCGGCTCCCGGAGGCCGACGTCGAGCCGGAGCGGCTGGTGCGCTTCGGCGCGCGGACGGTGCTGACGCTCGCGCTGTCGATCACCGCCGTGCTCGTGGTGGTCACCACCATCAACTTCGCCGAGATCACCGCCGCCCTGACGTCCGCGGCGCGGCCCTGGTGGGCCGCAGTGGCCTTCGGGCTCGGCATGGTGACGTTCCTCGGCTCCGCGCTCGCGCTGGTGGCGTTCTCGCCCGTGCGGCTGCCGCTGTGGCGCACCACGCTCGTCCAGACCGCCGGCTCGTTCGTCGCCCTCGTGGCGCCGGCCGGCGTGGGCCCCGCAGCGCTCAACCTGCGCATGCTCACCCGCCGCGGGGTGAGCAACACCCTCGCGGTCGCCTCGGTGGGCCTGGTGCAGGTCTCGCAGTTCATCACGACGGTGGTCCTGCTGCTGGTGCTGTCGCTGGTCAGCGGCACCGACAGCGCCCTGCAGATGCCCTCGACGACGGTCATCACGGCCGTCGCGGTCATCGCGCTCGCCGCCGGCGCCGCCATGCTCGTGCCGTGGGTGCGCCAGTGGGTGACCGCCCGCACGGTCCCGCTCTGGCGCCAGACCTGGCCCCGCCTCGTCCAGCTGCTGTCGCAGCCGAAGCGGTTCGCGGTCGCCGTGGCCGGCAACCTCCTCATGACGCTGGGGTACCTCGGTGCGTTCGCCGCGAGCCTCGCGGCCTTCGGCCTGGAGCTGTCGCTCATCGACCTGGCGCTCATCTACCTGCTGGGCAACGCCGCCGGTGCGCTGGTGCCCACTCCCGGCGGTCTCGGCACGGTCGAGGTGGCGCTCATCACCGGCCTGACCACCACGGGCGGGATCCCGGGCGCGCTGGCGACCTCGGCCGTGTTCCTCTTCCGCGCGGTGACCTTCTGGGGCCGCGTGCCCTTCGGCTGGGTCGCCATGCGGGTGCTCCAGCGCTCTGGCGAGCTGTGAGCCGGGACCCCGGCTCGCCGCGTGACCGCCCCGAGGATGCGCCCGTCGTGCTGGCCCGCGGGCTGGTGGTGGGCTACGGGCCGATCCCCGTCTGCGCGCCCGTCGACCTCAGCCTGCGGCCCGGGCAGGTGCTCGCCCTCGTCGGGGCCAACGGCTCGGGCAAGTCGACCGTGCTGCGGGCGGTCCTCGGCCTGCTCGAGCCGCTCAGCGGCCGGCTCGAGGTGTTCGGGGCGCCGGTCGACGAGCGGCTGGCGACCGTCCGTGCGCGGGTGGCCGGCGTGCTCGACGACGACGCCTGGTTCCCCGGCCTGACCGTGCGCGAGCACCTGCTCCTCACGGCCGCGGGGCACGGCGTGCGCAACACGTCCACCGTGGTCGACGACCTGCTGGAGACGTTCGGCCTGACGGACCACGAGGACGCGGTGCCCTCGGCCCTGTCCTCCGGCCAGCGCCGCCGCCTGCTGCTGGCCGCCGGCTTCGTGCGCCCGCGCGACCTGCTCGTCCTCGACGAGCCGGAGCAGCGCCTGGACGCCGCGATGCGCTCGGAGCTCGCCGAGCTCATCCGGGCCGAGGCGCGGCGCGGTACGGCGGTGCTGCTCGCGACGCACGACCCGGCGCTGCTCACTGCCCTGGGCGCGCGCGCGGTGCTGCTCGACGACGACCGCTGCCGGCGACTGTCCGCCGCCGACGCGGTCGCGGCCATCACCGGCGTGCTGTGAACCCGGTCGACCTCGACCACGACCCGGCGCTCGTCCCCGCGGGCAGCAGGGTGCGGCGCCTCACCGACGCGATCCAGGGTGCCCGCGAGGGCCGCGGGCTCGGCGCGGCCCTCGGCGAGGTCTGGTACGTGCTCATCAGCCTCGCCGTCAGCGTGGCCGTCGTCGTCGGGGTCGCGGGCGGGCTGCGCGGCTCGGTCCCGGCGCCGGAGCCGGGGGACGCGCTGCTGGCGGGCGAGGTGCCCGGCCTCCTGCTCGTCCTGGCCGTGGTGGGCGGGCTGCTGGGCCTGGCCGGGCGGCTGGGTCCGGTGGGGCTCGGCGGGGGTGGCGCGGCCTGGTGGCTGCCGCTGCCGGTCGACCGACGCGGGCTGCTGCGACCCTCCGTGCTCGCCTGGCCCGCCGGGGCGGCGGCCACCGGGACCGTGCTCACCCCGCTGGCCCTCGTGGTGCTCGGCACCCCGGCCACCCTGGCCGACGTGCTGAGCTGGGCGGCCCTCGGCGGGGCGGTGTGCGGCCTGCTCGTCGCCCTCGCGACGCTCGTGCAGGAGCACGGCGCGGGCCGCGGCAGCCGGGTGGTCGCCGTGGCCGGCGACCTCGTGCTCCTCGGCGCCGCGCTCACCGTGGGTGCGATGGCCCTGCTCGCGCCCGTGCGCTCGGCCCTGGCGCTGCCGGCCGGGAGCCTGGTGCCGCCGGCCGACGCGTTGCTCGTCGGTGCCGGCGGCCTCGCCGTCGCCGCGATCGGCGCCACCCTCGTCGGGGAGCGTCGCGCGGGGCTCCTGCCGGGCGCGCGCCTGCGTGCGCAGGGCTCCGTGGGCGACCGGGCGCGTGCGGCGGTCCTGTCGCTCGACCTGCGCGAGCTCGGCCGGGCCCTGGCCGTCGGGCCGACGTCGGCGCACCGCCGGTCGCTGCGTCGGGTGCCCGTCGGCGCGGCGCGGGTCCTGGTGCTGAGCGACGTCCTGCTGCTCGCGCGCACGCCCAGGGCCGCCGTCCAGGTGTCCGTGGCGGCCCTCCTGGGCGCCGCGGCCAGCGGCACGGGCCTGCTGGGCGGCGGGCTGCCGCTCGCGGCCGGCTGGGTGCTCACGGGGTTCTGGGCCGCGAGCAGCGCCGCCGGGGGCGCGCGCAACGCCGACCTCGTCCCCGCCACGGACCGCGCGCTGCCGCTGTCCGCCCGCCACGTGCGCCTGCTGCGGGGCGTCGTCCCGCTGCTCGGGGCCGTGGTGTGGACGGTCGTCGTCCTCGGCGGTCAGGCGGCCCGGACGGGCGACCCCGCGTGGCTGGGACTCGTCCCCGCCTGGGCGGTGGTGCTCGCGGCCGCCGCGCTGCGCTCCGCCTACCGGCCGCCGCCGCGGTTCCGCGTCACCGCGGCGAGCCCGATGGGCGGGGTGCCGAGCACCGGTGGCGCCTTCCAGGGGCTCGACGTCGTGCTCGCCGCCACGCTGCCGACCACGGTCGCCCTGTACCTCGGGGGCCTGAGCCCCGTGCTCGTCGGCGCGCAGTGGGGGGCCACGGCGATCACGGCGGCGGTGCTCGTCGGGACGGCAGGGCGACGCCGGCGCGCCTAGGCTCGGCCCGTGACGAGTGTCCTGTGGTTGCGCCGCGACCTGCGGCTGCACGACCTGCCCGCCCTCGGCGAGGCCCACGCTGCCGCCGGTTCTGGCCCGTCCGACGGCGTGCTGCCGCTGTTCGTCGTGGACCCGGCGCTGCTGGCCGGGGCGGGCACCGTCCGCACGGCAGGCCTCCACGAGGCGCTGGCCGCGCTGTCCGACGCCTACGACGGCGCCCTGGTGCTGCGCGTCGGACGCCCGGTGGACGTGCTGCCCTCCGTCGTGCGCGAGGTCGGCGCCGGCAGCGTGCACGTCTCGGCCGACTGCGCCCCCTACGGCCGACGCCGCGACGCGGCGGTCCGG